>OMRN01000404.1 GCA_900313265.1 uncultured Lachnospiraceae bacterium
AAAGCAGCGCTTCATTGATGAGATTTTCGGCGGATACGAAACCATGGAAGATTTCCAGAACAAAGCCAAGATGCTTATGGATCTGAACAAGACCGGAATGATTGATGATGAAGAGTACAACAACTACAAGATGAAGCTCATGAGCGAACTGTAATTCATGGCCTTCAAAGAAAGCAAAGTTTTCAGGGGTGTGGCAAAAACCACATCCCCTTTTTTTGCACAATATGGCCTTCAAGCGGACACCGAGTTTACACGAGTGTACATTTAAAGGCCAACGCAACGATCGAGTTTGCGTAATTTGAAAATCATGTTGACAAAATCTTTACATACATGCTAAAATATTCGAGTATGCCGCATGATGAGGTTTAAGCGTCGAAAAAGCATTCCGGCCACCATAGTCAGCGAGTTTTATTAATAAGGAGGTGCCTTATGTACGCAATTATAGCAACCGGTGGAAAACAGTATAAAGTTTCCGAAGGAGATGTTATCAAAGTTGAGAAACTTGCCGCAGAAGCAGGTGACACCATTACTTTTGATAACGTAATTGCCATCAGCGATGATTCTTTAAAGGTTGGTGCTGATGTGGAGAAGTCCAGTGTATCCGCTACTGTCATGGAACAGGGCAGAGGTAAGAAGGTCATTGTATACAAATACAAGAGAAAATCCGGATACCACAAGAAAAACGGACACAGACAAGCATACACTCAGGTAAAGATTGATAAAATCAATGCTTAAATTGTATGATTCATGTAAGTATTCAAACTCATAACCGGAATATTAAAGCGATTTTCTGTACCGGACATGCCGGATACGCCGAGGCAGGCGAAGATATTGTCTGCAGCGCCGTTTCGATTCTGTTAATCAATACCGCGAATTCCATTGAGAAATTCACGGATTCATTTCTCGGATCGGACGAGGATGACGGTGTTTTATCACTTGTTTTAAAAGATGATCTCGATGAAAAAGCTTTGGTTTTACTGGATTCCCTGATTTTGGGACTTACAACTGTTCAAAATGAATACGGAAATGAGTATTTAGTTGTAGAATATAAGGAGGTGTAAACCGATGTTAAAATTGAACCTTCAATTATTTGCACATAAAAAGGGAGTTGGTTCCACCAAGAACGGAAGAGACTCCGAGTCCAAGAGACTTGGTGCAAAGAGAGCTGACGGACAGTTTGTAAAGGCCGGAAACATTCTTTACAGACAGCGCGGGACCAAGATTCATCCCGGTGTTAACGTTGGAATCGGCGGAGATGATACATTATTTGCTTTAACGGACGGCGTTCTTCGTTTTGAGAGAAAGGGTCGTGACAAAAAGCAGGCAAGTGTATATCCGGTAGAGAAATAATTAACGCAAGTTCAAAAGCCTCAAATCGCCAGATTTGGGGCTTTTTATACGTATACGGCGAATACAGGTAATTAACTATGTTTGCAGACAGAGCGAAAATTTATGTTCGAAGCGGAAAGGGTGGTGACGGTCATGTCTCCTTCCGCAGAGAGAAATATGTACCGGACGGCGGTCCGGACGGCGGTGACGGCGGAAACGGCGGCAGCGTCATTCTGCGCGTTGACAAAGGCAGGAATACCCTGGCCGATTATCGTCACGTGCGTAAATACTGTGCCGAAAACGGCGAAGACGGCGGAAAAAGAAACTGCCGCGGCAAAAACGGAAAAGATATTATTTTAAAAGTTCCGGAAGGCACTGTGGTCAAAGAATTCAATTCCGGCAAGGTTATTGTCGATATGTCCGGTGATACGACCGAATTCGTGCTTTTAAAAGGCGGAAAAGGCGGGAACGGAAACCAGCATTATGCGACAGCATCCATGCAGGCTCCGAAATATGCCCAGCCCGGCCAGCCTTTTAAAGAACTGGATTTGTTCCTGGAACTGAAACTGATAGCCGATGTCGGATTGATTGGTTTTCCAAATGTCGGCAAATCCACATTTTTATCGAGAACGACCAATGCAAAACCGGAAATTGCCAATTATCATTTCACAACAATCAATCCTCATCTGGGTGTTGTTGATTTAAAAAACGGTGACGGTTTTGTCATGGCGGATCTGCCCGGTCTGATTGAAGGAGCAGGTGAAGGAGCAGGACTCGGCCATCAGTTTCTTCGTCACATCGAAAGAACCAGACTTTTAATTCATGTGGTTGATGCCGCATCCGTTGAGGGAAGGGATCCCATTGAGGATATCGAAACCATCAACAAAGAGCTTGCCGTATACAGCGAGGATTTGGCAAAACGTCCGCAGGTTATTGCCGCGAATAAAATCGATGCGGTTGTAAATGATCGCGAAGCCGTTGATTTAGACGAAAACGGCGAGCTGATTTACGCAGACGCAAACGATCCCATTCAGAAATTAAAAGAACATTACGAGCCGCTCGGCATACCTGTTTTTCCAATCAGCGGAGTTACCGGAGAAGGTGTGGAAGAACTGCTTTATTATGTTGCAGACCGTTTAAAGACGCTTGACGATACTCCTGTTACCTTCTCGCAGGAATTCGATCCGGAATTCGAAATGGCTGCATCCAGCCTGCCGTTTGATGTTTATTTCGACGAAGCTGCCAAAGAATTCGTAATCGAAGGACCGAGAATCGAGAAAATGCTCGGATACACCAATCTGGATTCCGAAAAAGGATTTGCCTTTTTCCAGCGCTTTTTAAAGGATAACGGAATCCTTGAAGAACTCGAAAATCTAGGCATTAAAGAAGGCGATACCGTGCGCATGTACGGCTTTTCGTTTGACTATTATCCCTGATTTTCATCAATTATGCGATAATAAATAATATTTCTGTTTTTGAAATTTTATTCTTCTTTATTTATCGGATTTCATTCTATTTTGAGGAGTACGGAGGATTATCATGACATTAACAAGCAAACAGCGTGCTTATTTAAGAGGTCTTTCCAATCATCTGGAAGCTTTGTTTCAAATCGGCAAATCATCGCTTACGCCGGAAGTAACAGATGCTGTATCGGAAGCATTTAATACAAACGAACTGATTAAAGTTTCCGTTTTAAAAAACTGTACGGACGATCCGAAAGAACTTGGCACGATACTGGCGGAGCGAACCGGCTCGACCATGGTTTGCACCATCGGAAAAAAGATTGTTCTTTACAAACCGGATAAAAAAGAGCCGCAGATTGTTCTGCCAAAGTGAGGAAATCCTATGAAAATCGGCATTATGGGCGGAACTTTCGATCCCATTCATAACGGTCATTTATACATAGCCAAACGCGCGAAGAAAGAGTTTTCCCTCGATAAGGTTCTCTTTATTCCGACAGGCGTTTCTTATATGAAAACAGGCGTTTCAAAAGCGGAACACCGCTATGAAATGGTGCGTCTGGCAATAAAAGATTATCCCGATTTCGAAATCAGTGATCTGGAAGTTTTCCGGGGTGGAAATACCTATACATTCGAAACACTCGAAGAACTGAAGAAAATTTATCCCGGCGCAAAACTTTATTTTATCATCGGAACGGATACGCTTTTCATGCTGGAAAAATGGCGAAATGTTGAATCGATTTTTGCAAGCGCAACCATCCTGGTTGCTGACCGGGAAGGTGACGGCAGAGATAAGCAGAGCAAAAAAGCGGATGAACTGAAGAAAAAATACGATGCCAGAATCAAATTTATGAAAGCGGAACCGTATAACATTTCCGCAACACTTCTTCGTGCATCGTTCAAAATTCCTTCGCCCGCATACCGCATTAAACCGGACTGTCCGGAACTTGTGGCAAAATATGCCGAAGAACATGAACTTTACTCGCAGTTTCCGATGAACGACGATGAAATATTAGAACTTCTGAAACTGGATTTAAAGCCAAAAAGATTGGTTCATTCTCTTGGTGTGCGCGATACTGCCGTTGAACTGGCCGAAATTCATCATCTGGATGTCGACAAAGCCCGCAGAGCGGCTCTTCTTCATGACTGTGCGAAATATTTAAGCCTGGATGATAAAATTAAGCTTTGCCAAGAATACGATTATCCGGTATCATCCCTCGAACTGGATAACCCCGAACTTTTACACGCAAAAGCAGGAGCTGCACTGGCCACCGAAAAATACGGTGTGACAGACCCCGAAATCCTCGATGCCATCCGGTACCATACCACCGGGAAACCGAACATGTCACCTCTAACACTCGTGATTTTTATCTCGGATTACATTGAACCCGGACGTTCACACAGCCCGAGATTAAATGATTTCAGGGTACTGGCCAAAGAAAATCTCGCAAAATGCGCTGCATGCATTTTAGAAGAAACCTGTATTTATTTGGAACAGCGGCCGAATAACAAAACAAAAGCGATTGATCCGACCACGAAACAGTCGTATGAATTCTATAAAATTTATCTTGAAGCAGGAGAGTAAGCGTATATGGACGTAAAAGAAAGCACACTCGAGGCCGTTCGGATTCTGTCCGAAAAACTCGGTAAAGATATCATTGTACTGGATATTCATGAAGTATCCGTTATCGGTGATTATTTCGTCATTGCCACAGGCAAAAACCAAAACCACGTCAAATCCCTTTCGGATTATGTCGAGGAAGGCCTTGCCAAGAAGCAGATTTATTCAAAGCAGGTTGAAGGATATGCCAATGCCAACTGGATTTTAATGGATTACGGCGATTTCATTATTCATCTTTTTGATGCGGACAGCAGGGCATATTATGATTTGGAACGCATCTGGCGCGATGCAAAATCTTATACGGATGAGGAATTCTTACGCTCGTAAACCTTATTAAGCACACAAAAACGACGGATTCATCAAATCCGTCGTTTTTCACATTTTATTCTGATATAATTATTCTTTCTGTTCCTGTCAGCCCGGGATTTTAATCTGCAACAAACAAAACGAATTATTTTCTGGAATTGTAAAGACGGAATACACCGAACACCTTTCCGAGAATCTGCACATCATCCACAATAATCGGATCCATAGTATCGTTTTCCGGCTGCAGACGATAATGTCCGTTTTCTTTATAAAATGTCTTTACGGTTGCGGAATCTTCAACCAGGGCAACTACCGTATCTCCGTTTTCCGCCGAATCGCATTTCTGAACAAAAATGGAATCCCCGTTAAAAATCCCTGCATTAATCATGCTGTCGCCTTTCACCTTCAGAGCAAATGTTTCCGAATTGGGAACCAGTTCCATGGGAATAGGGAAGTAGCCGATAATATTGTCTTCCGCCAGAATCGGCTGTCCGGCAGCAACCGTGCCGACAATGGGAATGGATGTCATTTCGGTGCGAACCTGCTGGAACGAATCGTCCACAATTTCAATAGCCCTCGGCTTCGTGGGATCCTTACGAATGTATCCGTTCTTCTCAAGCGTTTCAAGGTGTGCAAAAACGGAAGATGTGGATTTTAAATGAACGGCATCGCAGATTTCGCGAACCGAAGGCGGATAACCTTTCTTTAATACAACTTCTTTCATATAATCCAGAATTTCCTGCTGTTTGGCACTGATTTTTCCTTTCGCCATATCATAAATCCTCCCGTAATATAGTATATTTCCGGTTTAAAACCGTGTGTATTTCCTGTTCCCTGATTATAGAATAACACAGCAAATCCGAAAAAGCAAACATATATTCCAAAAATTTGTTCGATTTTTTTCACGAAACTGTTGACAAAGCAAACGAATGTTTGTATATTATCATTAGAACAGTTGTTCTGAATATTTGTTCGACTATGTAAAAATACAGGAGAAACAAAGATGACACTTGAAGAACGCAGGATCCGCTGGGCGGAAAAGAAACGCATAAAAAGAGCAGCACTTATCAGAAAACTCGGTGTTAAAGCAATCATAGCGGCATTCATTGCAGCATGTGTCGCTGCAGCCATTCTTATTTTTGCAAATAAAGCAGAAGCAAAAGAAGAATTTCCCATGTATAAATATTATACCGTTATCGAAGTAAAACCCGGGGACACACTGACTTCGATTGCCAAAGAACATTTAACCGGATATTCCTCGGTTTCGGAATACGTGGAAGAAGTACGTTTCGCCAATCAGCTTGCAAACGCAGATTGTATCCGTTCCGGACAGAAACTGTTTATTCCGTATTATTCGACGGAGTATAAAGAATAACAGCAAATAATATTTTTTATCATTTTTCCCTTCATTTCTTTCATTCGATGTTCATTCGTGATAAAATAATCGTATGTTTGGAAAACTCCGGAATCAGCAAAAACAAAGGGGTTTTCGAAGAGGAAATTATAAAAAATGAAAGTTAAAATCGATAAAAAATTCATTACCGGCGGACTTGTTCTGCTGATTGTATCCATTCTTTCCATCACATTTTGTTATCTGATTTATCATAACAAAGATGTCGGCGACTTCGTCAATAAAATGCTGGGAAAACTCGCACCGATTATTGACGGATTAATTATCGCTTTCTTAATTACTCCGATTGTCAACTTTATAGAACAACGCCTGCCTTATTGTTTTCTTACTCCGAAGGCCAAAGAAAAGGTTGTGGCAAAAAGAAAAGCGGAAACAGCGGCCGGACTGAGCGGAACCGAAGAAGAAGTTAAAGCATTTCAAAAGAAACAGCAGACACGCAAGCGGCTCAAAAGAGCTTTTTCAATCACCCTGACGTTATTAATCCTGGGATTTTTGCTTTATGCATTCCTGTATTCGGTGATTCCCCAGATCAAAGACAGCCTGCAGAATATTTACGGAAAAAGCAGCACGTATTACAGTAACACGTTAAAATATCTGGATAAGCTGGCCAAAAAATATCCGGAAATTGCAAAGGTGGCCGAGAAAAACTGGGAACAGTATTACGATTATTTTGTGGCATGGCGTGACAATACGCTGATTCCGAAAGCAAAAGAGTGGGCGCTTACAGCAACCAGCGGTGTTGTTTCCTTTCTTTCCGCACTATGGAATATTATTATCGGCCTGATTATATCCGTATATATCGTTGCAAGCAAGGAAAAATTTTCCGCGCAGTTTAAAAAAGTTTTTTACGGATTATTCGGTTCCAAGCATGCCAATCATCTGATTCGGAATATTCGTTTTACCAACGAGAAATTCAGTGGATTTATTGTCGGTAAAATCGTGGATTCCATTATCATCGGATGTATCTGTTTCGTTTGCTGTCATATATTTAAATTTGATTATCCGGTGTTAATTTCCTTAATTATCGGCGTAACCAACATAATTCCGTTTTTCGGACCGATTTTCGGAGCCATTCCGTGTTTTATTCTGTTATTTATGATCAGTCCGATCAAGAGTCTGTATTTCATAATTTTTGTACTGGCTTTGCAGCAATTTGACGGAAATATTTTAGGTCCGAAGATTTTAGGCGATTCCACCGGTGTATCCGGATTATGGGTAATTGTTTCCATTACATTTTTCGGCGGAATCTGGGGCGTTCCGGGTATGATTATCGGTGTGCCTTTATTTGCGGTTTTATATGCTGCGGTAAAGACAATTATCGAATCCAAGCTTGAAAAAATCGGCTTGGAGAAAGAAACCGATCATTATTATAATCTGGATTATATTGATGAGGAAAACAATTCCTATATACAGCATCCGGATGATTACAATGGAAAAAAAGCCACACCGAAATCCAAAGAAATCAGTTTCAAAAAATTATTTGAAAAATTCAAAAAGAAAAATAAATAATCAATCAGAAATACGACTCAGAAATGAAAAAAACAGCTACTCTTGCCCCAAATCCATATATATCTATGCATAAAACTATAATTTCACGCATAGGTTGATATGTGTATATACTACTCTTTAAATATCCATCCCTATGGAATTAGGCAAAACAAATCCTGATTATTTACCCGGAATCATTATATAAAACAATTTCCGATACCTGTATTTAATCAATTTCAATTTAA
>OMRN01000070.1 GCA_900313265.1 uncultured Lachnospiraceae bacterium
ATGACGTATGCCTTCAACAACCGGGACATCAAATACGTAACCTGCCCGGAAATCATTCCGGAATACACCACGCAGCGTATTATGACGATGACCTATGTGGACGGATTTTCCATCGGGGATCTGGAGAAACTCGATGAGAACGGCTATGACCGCACGGAAGTTGCCACGAAGCTCGTGCACAATTATTTAAAGCAGATTCTGGATGACGGACTTTTCCATGCGGACCCGCACCAGGGCAACTTAGAGATTTTAAACGGAAAAATCGTATGGCTCGACTGGGGCATGGTCGGGTACCTCGGAAAGAAGGAGCAGGGAATTTTAAAAACCGCCATCACCGCAGTCGTGCAGCAGGATGTCAACCTGATGAAGACGGCTATTCTTTCGCTCGGCAAACCGAAGAAGCCAATTAATCATCCGCAGCTTTTCTCGGATATCGATTCCATCATGGAGCGTTACTGCTCGATGGACATTGAGGAATTAAATATCGGTGAGCTTTTAGGCGAGGTGGTGGAAGCGGCAGCAGCGCACGGAATCAGCCTTCCGAAGGGATTCTCCATGCTGGTCCGCGGCCTTGTTACGATTGAAGGTGTCATTGCCAAGCTGAATGTCGATGTCAACATGGCGGAACTTTTCTCCGGCAAGGTCATGCATGACATGATGGAGAAATTTGATTTAAAGAAGGAAGTGCTGGCCGATTCGAAGGCGGTTTACGAGTCGGCGAAGAAGTCCTTAACGCTCCCGTCCCTTTCTGTGGATATGATGAAATCCATCATCAAGGGACAGACAAAAATGAATTTGGAGCTCGTTTCCTATGAGGGAATGTTAAAGCGGATTGAAATCGTGATGGGCGATTTAATGCTCTGCATCATCGATGCCGCGCTGTTCCTTAGTTCCGCTCTGATCTGTACAACCAACATGAAGCCGAAAATTCTGGATATTCCGGCACTCGGTTTTGTCGGATTCGTGGCGGCCGTGGGATTCGGTATTTATATTCTCATTGAGATCGTGAAACGGAAGAAAAAATAGGGAATGAACTTTGGTTCATGAATCTGACATTTTTTGCGGAAAACTTGTATATTTTTTATGCTTTCTTAGGTTAAAATCATTGTAGTATTGTTAATGTATTTAAGGAGGTTAGCATGAAAAGACGAATTGTTGCGATTATGTGTGCCACACTGATGCTTACACCGCTTCTTGCAGGATGTACGGGAACCGGAACGACTCCGGATACGGAAGTGGTAGAAGAAACCGTTGTTGTGGAAGAAGGCGTGCCGCAGGTCGGTGATGTCGATGAGGACGGATTCCGCCTCGTATGGTCGGATGAATTCTCCGGCGATTCCTTATCCGATGCGGACTGGAACTATGAGACCCATGAAGTCGGCTGGGTTAACCACGAACTTCAGGAGTATGTTCCCAGTGAGGAATATGCTTATGTAAAAGACGGCGAACTGATTATTCAGCCGGTTAAGAAAGAAGAAAACGGAAAAGTTTCCTACTATTCCGGACGTGTTAACACACAGGGCAAGCATGATTATAAATACGGCAAGTTCGAAGCCAGAATCAAAGTTCCCGAAGGAAAAGGATTCCTTCCCGCATTCTGGATGATGCCGCTTGACGAGAGCTACTACGGACAGTGGCCGAAGTGCGGTGAAATCGACATCATGGAAGTTTTGGGAAATCAGACGAACACCAATTACGGTACCGTTCATTTCGGTGAGCCTCACAACCAGCATCAGGGAACCTATACACTTGAAGACGGCGGCGATTTTTCCAAAGAATACCATGTATTCGCGGTTGAATGGGAACCGGGCGTTATGAAATGGTATGTTGACGGCAACCAGTATTATGAGACCAGCGACTGGTTCACCAAGGTTGACGGCGAGGAAGAGAAGCCTTATCCCGCACCGTTCAATCAGCCGTTCCATGTAATCTTAAACGTAGCTGTCGGCGGCGACTGGCCGGGAGATCCGGACGATACGACGATTTTTGACGAGCGTGCCGCAATGTATGTTGATTATGTACGTATCTATCAGAAAGACGAGTACGACGAGAACGTTACCAAGCCTGAAAAAGTGCTGAACATGCGTGAAGCCGATGAAACCGGAAACTATGTTTACAATTCGAACTTCGAAGAAGAAGACTTAACCGATGAGGAAAACTGGAACTTCTTATTATTCAACGGCGGTGAAGGCGAAGCAACCTTCGGCGACGGCGAATTAATCATCACCTCCACGAACGAAGGAACCGAGGATTATTCGGTACAGTTGGTACAGCGTGACATGCCGATGGTAAGAAGAACGAAATATCGTTTCTCCTTCGAGGCAAAGGCCGATGAGGACCGTACCATCAAGGCAGCGGTTACCGCTCCGGAAGTAAACTGGATCCGTTATTTCCCGGATAC
>OMRN01000323.1 GCA_900313265.1 uncultured Lachnospiraceae bacterium
CTCTATAAAGATGTAATTACAGCAGGAACTGTTTCGCAGTTTATCCTGTAAGAGAAAAATTCATCTTGACAATATTGTTAAAAAATGATATCAATATGATATCACATAAATATCAATTCGATTTTCATGTGTAAAGGAGGATAATCAACATGAGCGAAATGAATTATGATCAGAATTTTAACGGCCAGGGTGGCGGTGGCAATGACCGCGGAATGATTTCATTTAACATGAAGGAGAAAGTCTTAAATCCGCCTCCCGGACTTTTAATGCTCTTTTTAAACATCGTGGGACTCATTTTAAGCTGCGGATTGTTTATCCTGGGTGTTACCGGCGTATTGGGCTATCTTTCCGTAATTATCGTTCTTTTCAGCATTGCGCTTTTTGTCATCTGCTGTATTTTATTCGGCGGATTAAAAACCGTAAAGCCGAACGAAGCCATGGTGCTTACCCTTTTCGGAAAATACTACGGAACCATCAAGAAACCCGGTTTCTTTCTTGTAAATCCGTTTGCAACCGCATTTAATCCGAGCCGTGTTGTTACGGTAAATGCCAACGGTTCAACTACAAGTGTAGGTTCAAAAACGATTTCCTTAAAGGTAAACACATTAGACAACCAGCGTCAGAAAGTAAACGACGTTTTGGGTAACCCGATTATCATCGGTGCCGTTGTTATCTGGAAAGTTGTCGATCCGACGACCGCCGTATTCTCGGTAGAGAATTACCGCAACTACTTATCCATCCAGTGCGACTCCACCATTCGTAATATTGCAAGACTTTATCCTTACGATGATATGGACGAAGACGGGGACGGTGTTGTGGAGAAGACCCTTCGCGGAAGTTCCCAGGAAGTTGCGGACCGCATGACCGAAGAATTAAGACAGCGTGTTCGCGGTGCAGGACTGGATATTATTGAAGTACGCATTACGCATCTTTCCTATTCCGAAGAAATTGCCGCTGCAATGTTACAGAGACAGCAGGCCGTTGCCATCATCGCCGCACGCCGCAAAATCGTGGAAGGTGCTGTCAGCATGGTAGAAATGGCTATTGACCAGTTATCCGAAAAAGATGTCGTTGTTCTCGATAACGAGCGCAAGGCACAGATGGTCAGCAACTTAATGGTTGTTCTTTGCGGAAACAAGGAAGCACAGCCGATTGTTAACAGCGGATCGATTTACTAAATACCGGTATATCACAAACCTGATGTATCGTAATCTGTTACACCGGCAGAAAAGAAATAGAACATCGAATCCGACGCAGTCCGGAAAGATACACTAAATCAGCACACAGACGGAGAATATTATCGTGGCAAAAGAAACCGAAAAAGTAAATATCTCTCAGAGCAAAAATGCTGAGAAAAAGCAGGTTCCGCTTCGCCTCTCCCCTACTCTGTATGCGGATTTGGCTGCCTGGGCGGAGGATGACTTCCGTTCCATCAACGGTCAGATTGAATACCTTTTAACCGAAGCGGTAAAAAAACATAAAGGGAAGTAACCAACCACACTCATTTAATACTCTCTTTCCAATAGAAAAACGGGGATGTAACTTAATCCCCGTTTTTCTTTTATATTTTTCCTTCTTTTTCTTCATGTCAGTTTCCTGACCGGTAATAATTTCAGTCTTCTTTTTTGGTCTCTTCTTCCATCTTCATACGGATTTCATCGGCCTTTCGCATGGTTTCTTCCATTTCCGCACTGCGGAAGGAAGCCACGTTTTTCCTGCCGGTTACCGCTCCGTAAATCCACAGGAAAATCCACAGAAAAACCGGCAAAATGATACAGCCGAACATAAAGAACCGGAAAATGTTTTCCTTTCCTTCAAACGGAATAATCGCAATTACGGCGGTTGCAAGTATCCACGCACCGATCAGACCGATTCCGATCCATGCCATAATCCTTTTTCCGGTTGAAGTTTTTGCTGCCTGCTTTTCCGGATTATTATCCTGTTTAATTTCTTCTTTTCGATCCATAGTATTCATGCCAAAAATCGTTTCACAGTTTGGCCATTCATTTCCTTTGCGTTTCTTCGCGTCTTATACATTAATCTCCGCTTTGCCGCCGATTAAATCCTTATATTTGTCAAGGACGGGTGCAACCACATCTTTTAAGTACTTCTCCGTCTGTACAGCCGCACGGCCGGTATACAGTTCGGGACGGAGTACTTCGTTAATCTCTTCTTCGGTCACACCGAACATTTCATCCTGCGCAATTAAGGAAACAAGATTGTTTTCTTTTCCCTCTTCTTTTACCGTCGCGCCTGCCTGCATGGACAATGTACGGATTTCTTCATGAAGTACCTGACGGTCTCCGCCGCGTTTTACGGCATCCATCATAATATTCTCCGTTGCCATAAACGGAAGTTCGGAAAGAAGGTGTTTGGTAATCACTTTCGGATAAACCTTCAGTCCGTCCGTAACATTCATGCAAAGGTCTAAAATACCGTCGATGGCCAGAAAACCTTCCGCGATGGAAAGACGCTTGTTTGCGGAATCATCCAGTGTTCTTTCAAACCACTGTGTTGCGGATGTAATGGCGGGATTTAACGCATCAATCATCACATAACGCGACAGGGATGCAATTCTCTCACTTCTCATCGGATTACGTTTGTAGGCCATTGCGGATGAACCGATCTGTGTTTTTTCGAAAGGTTCTTCCACTTCTTTTAAGTGCTGAAGCAGACGAATATCATTGCTCATCTTATGAGCACTGGCCGCAATCCCGGCAAGAATATTCATCACTCTGGTATCCACCTTGCGAGAATAGGTCTGTCCGGAAACCGGATAACAGGATTCAAAGCCCATCTTCTTTGCAATCATGGGATCGATTTTATCAATGGTCTCCTGATCCCCTTCAAAGAGTTCCAGAAAACTAGCCTGTGTTCCGGTCGTCCCCTTGGAACCGAGAAGTTTTAAGGTGGAAGCAACATATTCAAGATCTTCCAAATCCATCATGAATTCATTCATCCAAAGTGTTGCCCTTTTACCTACAGTTGTAGGCTGAGCCGGCTGGAAATGCGTAAATGCCAGCGTCGGAAGGTCTTTGTTTTCATCCGCAAATTTGGAAAGGTTGGCAATTACATTCACCAGTTTCTTCTTTACCAGTTTTAACGCCTCGTTCATCACGATAATATCGGTATTGTCGCCGACATAGCAGCTGGTGGCACCGAGATGGATGATTCCCTTTGCATTCGGGCACTGAAGACCGTATGCATATACATGGCTCATTACGTCATGGCGCACCTTCTTCTCCTGCTCTTTGGCATCTTCGTAATTGATATCATCCTGATGTGCCTTAAGTTCTTCAATCATCTCCGGTGTAATCTGCTTAAGGCCCAGTTCCATTTCCGTTTCCGCAAGCGCAATCCATAATTTTCTCCAGGTACGGAATTTCATATCCGGTGAAAAAATAAACTGCATTTCCTTGCTGGCATATCTTTCCGATAACGGGCTTACATATCTGTCTGTACTCATTTTTCACTCCTTATTCTTCGAATAATCTCAGTTATTGTATTTTTCTTTAAACATACCTGCGGTAATCTTCTTTATACTCGGCAACTTTTCTTCCGACCCATTCGCGGTATTCCACGGTATCCCCGTCTTTCTCGGCTACCGCGAAATTGCGGAATTCATCCGACTGTTCCCACTCCGCTTCCGCGACTTTAATGTCTTCCTCCAGTTTCAGCGTATCTTCCGTTCCGTCAAGCGTCGTGCTGATTTCCTGTATGTATTCGCGTTCCGGCAGACGCAGTCTTTTGGCCGCCGCATAGCAGTAGAAATGCTCCTTGTCCCCGTCTAAAAGGTACGCGTTCCGGAACGCTTCTTCCGCACGTTCAAAAAGGAACTGTCTGGCCAGAGCAATACCCATGTTATGATATACTCCGGCAAGGAAGCCGCGTTGGGATTCATCCACCTGATCGATTAACGCTTCATACTCACGGATTGCATGGGCAAAACGTTCCTTTCTGAGATAGAAATC
>OMRN01000062.1 GCA_900313265.1 uncultured Lachnospiraceae bacterium
AATCGTTTTCTCTGACCGCCCGAAAGTTTCGAAACCAGGCTCGTTCCTACACTTGCAAGACCGAACTGTTCCAGAACATCTTCTATTCTTGCATCCTTTTCGGCTTTAGGTACTTCGGTCGGAATACGAAGCGACGCGGCATCGGATAATGTCAGCTGCACCGTATCATTACCGCGCATTAAATCCTGTTGCGGAACAAATCCGATATCAAACATCATATTGGAATAATCGGTATAAATATTGCTTCCGTTGAGTAAAATCGTCGCATCCGCTTTTTCATAACCCGTTACGGCATTGACAAAGGTGGTTTTTCCGGCACCGGATCCGCCAAGCAGCAAAACCATATGCCCTGACGGAATATTCATATGAATATCCTTAAGCAGCGTTTTTTTCTTGAAAAAATCTATAGCCGTTCTTTCCTTGATATTTACGGAAAGACCCTGCTCTTCCGCTTTGACATCGACACCGGATACCTTTGCTCCCTGATCCGAATATCTCTCCACTTTCTTTGTCGGCATGAATTTCTTTGAAAAGCCCCATAAAAGTGCCGTAGGAGCCTCTAAGAAGACAAACATCCAGCTCCATTTCTTGCTCCTTCCGAATACCTCCGCAAGTCCCACATAGATTCTTGCCTTGTATATGACTTTGGCAATCCAAAACACCGTATACGGAATTGTTAAAAACAGTACGAGATAGGGATAATCCCGCAGAATATAAAACAGTCCTTCCATCAGGAATTCGATTCCGGCTACGAAAGCGAAAACGCGTCCGTCATTCTCCTTGTCCGAACAAAGGCTGATCTGATATTCTCTCGCAAACGGAATAAAGGCCCAGAATAGCTTTATTCCGCACTTTTTGAAGATCATCATATACGCAACGGATATGAGAACGTCACAAATTAATTGTAAAATCCAAGAGTATAGTTCCAACATGTTTTTTCCTCCTTATATTTCCACACCCGCAAACTGCGAGTAATAAAGTTCGCTGTAAAATCCGCCCTCTTTTAACAGTTCGTCATGATTTCCCTGTTCGATGATGTTTCCGTCCTTCATGACCAGAATTAAATCGGCCGACCGTATGGTTGACAGACGGTGCGCAACGATAAACGTGGTCCTGCCGTACATCATTTTCTCAAACGCACGCTGAATTTTCAACTCCGTTCTAGTATCAATCGAAGATGTCGCCTCATCTAAAATTAACATCGGCGGCAAGGTTAACATAACTCTTGTAATGCAAAGCAGCTGTTTTTCTCCCTGACTGAGCGAAGAATCGTCTATCACCGTATCCAATCCCTGCGGAAGACGTTTAATAAAACCGTAACTGTGCGCTTCTTTTGCGGCTTTTATAATCTCTTCTTCCGTGGCATCCGGCCTGCCGAATGCGATGTTTTCCCGAACCGAGGCATTTTTAAGCCAGGTCTCCTGCAAAACCATGCCGTAGTTTTGCCTGAGGGATTTTCTCGAAACATCATAAATCGAAGTACCGTCAATGCTGATGCTTCCCTCGTCCACATCGTAAAAGCGCATCAGCAGATTAATTAACGTCGTTTTTCCGCAGCCCGTCGGACCGACAATCGCCACGTGCGTGCCCTCCTTAATATGAAGGTTAAAATCTTCAATCAGCGGTTTTTCTTTTACATAGGAAAAATGAACACCCTGCGCATCGGTTCTTCCCGCAACATTACTGAGAGTACCCATGGCATCGGCACTCTGGTTCGGTTCATCCAAAAGATCAAAAACCCTGGCCGCGCAGGAAAGCGCATTCTGCAGTTCGGTAATGACACCCGAAATATCCGTAAACGGCTTCATATACTGATTGGCATAAGCCAAAAGAAGCGATAATCCTCCGACCGTGAGATTTCCCTTTAAAATCATATACGCGCCCATCAGCGCCACACAGGCATAGATTACCGAATTAACCGCTCTGGTTGAAGGATTGGTTAAGGAGGAATAAAAGACCGCTTTTTCGGATGCTTTTTGCAAACGTTCGTTATTTTCCCCGAAGCGTTCTTTCGCACGTTTTTCATAGCCGAAAGCATGAACGATTCTTGCCCCGCCGACCATTTCTTCCACCAGTGCCGTCTGCTCACCGCGAATTTCATTCTGCAGTTTAAACATTTTATAGGTACCGGTTGCGATAAACTTCGACACAAAGAAAGAAAGCGGTGTTAACAGGATTACCACGAGTGTAATCCACGGATCCATTTTTAACATGATAATTAACGTGACGACAATGGTAACAATACCGGAGAACAGCTGCGTAAAACCCAAAAGCAGTCCGTCGGTAAGCTGGTCCGTATCGGTAATGACACGGCTTACGATATCGCCGACACCTTTTTTATCCAGATAGGATAACGGAAGAAACTGAATCTTACGGATGGCCTTTGCGCGGATGCTTCGCACAATTCCGTAGGTTAAGCGGTTATTCACAATGCCCAGCACCCATGTGCCGATACCGGCAACGGCAAGAAGAATTAAAATCTTATGAATTTCGAAATGCATGGCATCAAAATTCACGTCTCCTTTTTTTACCGCATAATCAATGCACTTTCCGTACAGAACCGGAATGTATAACTGCAATACCACCGTTACGGCGGAGAGAAGAAGGCTTACCAGTAAAAGCAGTTTGTACCGGCCTAAGAATTTTAAGAGTTTGGAAATCGTGGAAGGAGATTTTGTACCGTTCATGCGCTCTCCTCCTTTTCATCCTTATTCTGGGATGCAAAGATTTCCTTATAGACATCACAGGAGATAAGCAGTTCTTCATGCGTTCCGGTGCCGACGATTTCTCCGTCGTCGAGTACCAGAATACGATCCGCATTCTGAATGCTTGCGGTTCTCTGGGATACAATAAACGTTGTCATTTTTCCGTCGAGCGTTTTCAGGGCACGGCGTAGTTTTAAGTCGGTTGCGTAATCGAGTGCCGAGGAAGAATCGTCGAGGATTAAGATTTTCGGGTTCTTGACAAGTGCCCTGGCGATGGTCAGTCTCTGCTTCTGACCTCCGGAAAAATTCCTTCCGCCCTGTTCGACCGTCTCGTCGAGTTTTCCGGCCTTTTTCTCAACGATTTCCGCAGACTGCGAAATCTCAAGCGCACGGTTTAGCTCTTCTTCGGTGGCATTTTCGTTTCCCCATTTTAAATTATCGCGGATGCTTCCCGCAAATAAGACGGCCTTTTGCGGAACCACACCGATTTCCTTTATTAATTCGCCCTGCTCATAATCCTTCACATTCCGGCCGAAGACTTCAACCGTTCCGTTTGTTGCATCATAGAAGCGCGGAATCAGATTTACCAGCGTGGACTTTCCGGATCCGGTACCTCCGATAATTCCGACCGTCTCCCCTTCGTAAATCGAAAAATCAAGACCGGTAAGCGCATCCTCCTTCGAACCGGCATAAGCGAAACTGACATGGTTAAACCGTACGGCAATTTTCCCTTTTGTTTCCGTGTTTCCTTCATCCGGCACTCCGGTATTCTCACTTTTTTTGCAGTCATAATCTTCATTGGTACGATTCTCACCAATTTCGGTTCCGTCCGGATATTCCATCCCCGGTTCTTCCTTCAGTACCGCCGATACGCGGCCCGCGCAGGCCAGTGCCTTATTCATCGTGATAATCAAAGATGCCAGTTTGACAAGTTCTACAATCATCTGTGCCATGTAATTATAAAGCGCAAGCAAATCTCCCTGCTCCATGCTTCCGGTATAAATGCTGTCACCGGCCTGATAAAACAGCACGCAGGTTGCAATATTAATCAGCACATAGGTTGCCGGATTTAACAGTACGGAAATCCGGCCGACAAAAAGATTCATCTTCGTAAATGCATCATTTTTGTCATCAAATTCTTTTACTTCCTCTTCTTCCTTGCAAAAAGCACGAATGACACGGACACCGGTTAAGTTCTCCCTGGTCGTTAACAAAACACCGTCTAAATGTCCCTGTACCTTCTTATAAAGCGGAATCGTAATCCACATGATGGCCGATACCACGCCGGCCAAAACAGGAATACTGACCGCGAAAATAAGAGCCGCTTTTACATTGATGGTAAATGCCATAATCATCGCGCCGAAGACGATAAAGGGGCTTCGAAGAAGAAGCCTTAACACCATGTTGACACCGTTTTGAAGCTGCGCCACATCACCGGTAATTCTGGTGATTAACGTCTCCGTTCCGATTTTATCCAGTTTTTCAAAGGAAAAATTCTGAATATGCGAAAACAGTTCCTTTCGAAGAGAAGCTGCGAATCCGACACTTGCCCGTGCCGCGAAAAACTGTGCGGTAATCGAAAATCCCAGGCCCAGGACGGCAAGCAGAATCAAAAAAATAAACCTCACAATGATATAGTGCCAGTCATGCGTCTTTACACCGGTATTTACAATATCCGCAATGACAAGAGGCACAACCAAATCAAGAAGCGCCTCCACCAGTTTGAATGCAGGCGCTAAAATACTCTCTTTTGTATAGGGTTTCAGGTATTTTAGCAGATTTTTCATCAATATAAGATTCTATACCAAATCCGCCGTTTTTACAACTTTAATCCGCTCTTTCACCATTCACTTTTCTTCTGTTTTTTGATAAAATGATGATAGGGTCAAAAGCCGTTCATGCTTGCATGAAAACGACTTTGATCTTGGGACCCGCCAAACACGAGGATATTCTTTTAAGAGGGACCGCCCATGAAATTCAAATACTGCAGAATTCAAGGAAAAGAACTTGCCGCCAATACCAGAACCGGAAAAGGAATTTTCAGCATGATGAACCAGATGGTCACAGACGGTGTCATGGAAGAAGAAGATGTCGATTTATTTCATGAAATCGATTCCTGGTTTGCGGAAGAACTGCCGTGGCCGCCGCAGTGTAAGAGGCAGGAGAAGGTCATCTGCTATTTCAAGACCGAAAACTCCGAAATGATGATGAAAATGATTAAGCCTCTTATGTGGCTTTTAGAACGCTACGAGCATCCCTATTACGTGGTCTATACGAATTTCCCGGGAGAAATCGTCTACGAGGATGAATACCAGATTGCCGTCAAGGTTGACGAAAACGTGGTCATCGAGGATGTTCAGGCGAACTGGTCACCGACGGACTGACCCTTTTCACAGGGCAAAAATCAAAAACCCGCTTGATAAAAGCGCAAAATAATGTTATCATTTTTCAATAAGTTAATACAAAGGTGGGATCAGTTATGAAGAGAATTAAAACACTTGAAACCCGTAATCTTTGTAACAGTGCGAAGAAAGGCGGATGCGGCGAATGCCAGACTTCATGCCAGTCGGCGTGCAAGACAAGTTGCGGAGTTGCTAATCAGAAGTGCGAAAACAAAGAAAAGTAAGCACATCAACAAATACCGTCTGAGAAGACGGTATTTTTCATTAACACATTAGAAAGCACAGAGAGATATCATGGTTCATCAGTACAAACTTAACGGATTCAACATTGTTCTGGATTCCTGTTCCGGTGCGGTTCATGACGTGGACGAAGTCGCATACGATATGATTGCGATGTTTGAAAATTCCCCGAAGGAAGAAATCATCGAAACGCTTCTTACAAGGTATTCACACCGCAAGGATGTCACGAAAGACGAGTTGGAAGAATGCTATGCGGACATTCTTTCGCTTAAGGAAAGCGGACAGCTTTTTACCGAAGATACCTTTGAAGACATGGCGGGCACGTTTAAAGAGCGCAGCGGCAATGTCATCAAAGCGCTCTGTCTGCATGTCGCGCATACCTGCAATTTAAACTGTTCCTACTGCTTTGCCAGTCAGGGAAAATATCACGGAGACCGCGCACTTATGAGTTTCGAAGTCGGCAAAAGAGCGCTGGATTTTCTGGTTGAAAATTCCGGAAGCCGTACCAATCTCGAAGTGGACTTCTTCGGAGGCGAACCGCTCATGAACTGGGATGTGGTAAAAAAACTGGTGGAATATGCCAGAAGCATCGAAAAGGAAAAAAACAAAAATTTCCGTTTCACGCTTACGACAAACGGTGTTTTAATCGATGATGACGTGATTGAATTTGCCAATAAGGAAATGAGCAACGTCGTGCTTTCCTTAGACGGAAGAAAAGAAATCCATGACCGCTTCCGTATCGATTATTCCGGAAAAGGAAGCTACGATACGATTATTCCGAAATTTCAAAAACTCGTGGATGCAAGAGGCGGAAAGGGCTACTATATCAGAGGAACCTTCACGCATTACAATCCCGATTTTACAAAGGATGTTTTCCATATGGCGGACTTGGGATTCACCGAACTGTCCATGGAACCCGTGGTCGGAAAACCCGAAGACGAAACCACCCTGACCCCGGAAGATATCGAAATCGTAAAAGAACAGTATGAAATTCTGGCAAAAGATATGTTAAGGCGGACGAAGGAAGGAAAACCGATAACCTTTTACCATTACATGCTGGATTTAAAGGAAGGACCCTGCATTTACAAGCGTATCTCCGGCTGCGGATCGGGAACCGAATATATGGCGGTTACTCCGTGGGGCGATTTATATCCCTGCCATCAGTTTGTGGGTGAGGAGTCCTATAAACTCGGTGATATATGGAACGGTGTTACGAACGATGCACTCCGGGAAGAATTCCGAAGCTGCAATGCGTACGCAAGAGAAGAATGCCGCGACTGCTGGGCAAAACTATACTGCTCGGGAGGATGCGCCGCAAATGCCTTCCATGCTTCCGGAAGCATAAGGGGAATCTATAAACCGGGATGTGAACTATTTAAGAAAAGAATCGAGTGCGCCATCATGATGCGCGTCAGTGAAAACAGTGAAGAATAAAGTCAGTACACCGATTGTTGATTATATAACCGAATACGCCGCATCGGACACTTCCAGGCTTCACATGCCGGGGCACAAAGGCAAAGCACCGGATTTTCTGCCGGAAGGATTCAAAGAAACCTACCGATACGATATTACCGAAATAACCGGTGCGGATGATTTGTATGCTCCCTCCGGAATCATTAAGGAAAGCGAAGAAAACGCCTCAGAGATTTTCGGAGCCAAAACATTTTACTCGCCCGAGGGTTCGAGCCTTTCGGTCAAAGCCATGATTTATCTGGCACTGAAGCACTATGAACGAAATTCCGACAGCAACACGGAAGCTGCTGCTTCCAAAAGCAACGGCATTCTTTTGAAAAACAAACCGGCACCCTACATCATTACCGTCGGGACCTGTCATAAATCGTTTTTCCATGCAACCGGGCTTTTAAATATCGAAACCGAACGTATCGAAAACAGGAACCATTCCGGCACGCAGAATGCAGGAGATCTGCTCCCGGAAATACAAAAAATCCTATCCGGGAAAAAAGCTGCTCCGATCGGCTTATATGTAACCTGTCCCGATTATTTCGGAAACATTATAAATCTTAAGGAATTAAAGAGTATTCTTTCCGGAATGAATATCCCTCTTTTGGTGGATGCGGCACACGGAGCATATTTTAAGTTCCTTGACAAGGAAAAATACGCGGAATATACACATCCCGTCGACGGCGGAGCGGATCTAAGCTGTACCTCCGCGCATAAGACACTTCCCACTCTTACGGGTGCGGCGTATCTTCACATAAACGAATCCTTTCTTGATGTTTATCCCCTGGCAAAACATGCTATGGAAATCTTCGGTTCATCGAGTCCGTCCTATTTAATATTAGCAAGTCTCGATGCCTTTAATGCCGAAGCCGCAAAGTATAAAGAAGATTTATCGAAAACCTGCGTCCGAATCGAAAAACTCAAAAATGAGCTTTCCGGTATGGGATTTCACATAAAAAAAAGCGATCCACTTCGAATCGTCGTTTTAAAGGATGAACTCCGTTCCGGGAAAGATTTCGCTTCCTCCCTTCGAAAACACCGTTGCGAATACGAATGTTTCGATGACGGATATGTCATCCTGATGCTGACGCCGTATAATTCCGAAGCGGATTTAAGTCGTATCCGCGAAGCGTTTGAAACCGTAAAGAACCGTCCCGGGGACTTTGAAATCCTTCCGGAGAACGGTTATAACTGCCTTAAGAATTTTTCATAAAAATGAGCACACCTACTTACGAATCCTTACAGGAAATAGTTGAACATGAGAATAAAGACTATCCCGTCGGCGTATATTATGTACAGCCCGATGAGATGTTTATGGAACATGTGCGCTGGCACTGGCATACGGAGATTGAGATTGACTTTATTAAAGAAGGCCGTGCCGAATACCGGGTCGGAGAACAGAACTTTACGCTCTCGGCCGGACAGGCGGTTTTAATCAACCAGAACATTATGCACTGCATCAAAGCCGCCGATGAATCTCCCTGCGTTATTATGTCGTTAATTTTTTCTCCGAACTTTCTGTTTCCCCAGAAAGATTCCGTGACGGCGAAAAACTATCTTCTGCCGATTCAAAGCGACGAAGGCTTCCGGACAAGGATTTTTGATCCGAAAGACCGGTTCGGACGAAACGTCATCTCCTATCTCGAAGACATCATCTACTGTAATCTACAGAAAGAGTTCGGTTATGAACTTCAGACACAGAGTCTTTTATGCCATCTGTGGCTTTTGTTTTTATCCAAAGCGGATACCGAGCGGATTCATACCACTGCAGACGTTACACCGAAAAAGTCCATGAATCCCGACGAAATGCGCATCAAGGATGCCATTGTGTTTATCGCGGGAAACTACAGCGATTCCATTACGCTTGAAGATATCGCCGATTCCATTCACATCAGCAAAAGCGAATGCTGCCGCTGCTTCAAGCGTGCCGTTAACATGACTCCGTTTGAATACTTAATGCACTACCGTATTTTAAAAGCGGCGGAAGCCATCCAGCGGGGAGAACCTCTTTCCGTTTCCGAACTGGCTTTCAGCGTCGGCTTTAACAATGTCAGTTATTTCAACAAGCGCTTCCGGGAATACTTCGGCTGCACGCCCACCGAATACCGTAAAATGGCAAAAACCGAACATCGCGATAAATTAAGCACGTTCGGTTTGTCCCTGTCACATATATAATTACCGGTTCTTATCAGTATCCCTGCTCGTTCATCTTGGTAAGCTTTGCCGCCTGGTCGGCCGCAATGCAGGCATCGAGAATTTCCTGAATATCCCCGTTCATAACTTTGTCTAACTTATATAATGTCAGACCGATTCTGTGATCGGTTACGCGGCCCTGCGGGAAATTATAGGTACGGATTTTCTCACTGCGGTCGCCGGTTCCTACCTGGGAACGGCGAAGTTCCGCCTCCGCATCATGTTTCTTCTGCTGCTCCAAGTCATAAAGTTTCGCACGAAGAAGCGCAAACGCCTTGGCCTTATTCTGAATCTGCGATTTCTCCGTCTGGGAATAAATTACGATTCCGGTCGGATAATGGGTCAGACGCACCGCCGAGTCGGTCGTATTTACACACTGACCACCGCAGCCCGACGCACGCATTACGTCAATACGGATATCGTTATCGTCAATTACAACGTCCACTTCTTCTGCCTCGGGCATTACCGCAACACTGGCCGTGGATGTATGAATACGTCCGCCCGACTCGGTTTCCGGTACACGCTGTACACGGTGAACGCCGCTTTCGTATTTCATTACGGAATAGGCTCCCTGGCCGTTTAACATGAATTCCACTTCCTTCATGCCGCCGATTCCGGTTTCTTCCACGTTAATCGTTTCTATTTTCCAACGGCGTTCTTCCGCAAAATGCACGTACATGCGGTATAATTCCGCCGCAAAAAGCGCCGCCTCGTCCCCGCCGGCTCCCGCACGGATTTCCACGATAACATTTTTGTCATCGTTCGGGTCTTTCGGAAGCAGAAGAATTTTCAGTGTCTGCTCCAGTTCTTCCACTTTCTTCTTTGCGGATGCGAGCTCTTCTTTGAGCATTTCACGCATTTCCTCATCGGACTCGGATTCCAGCATCATTAAACTGTCATCAATATCCTGCTTTGCCTTCTTATACTCGGTATAGGCTTCCACAATCGGTGTTAAGTCGCTTTGTTCCTTCATCAGTTTGCGGAAACGCACGGCATCGTCCGTCACGCCGGGCGACTGAAGTTCGTTCATAATATCTTCATACCGATGTACTAAATCTTCCAGTTTGTCAAACATTTTTTACTCTCCTGTATACTCTTACTGTTACCTGTTTTCGTTATTCTTACCGGACCGCTATCCTTTTTCTTTGATGCAGCACGCCTTCACCACACGGTCCAGACCTGCCAGATCCTTTGTTACTTCCACAAAGGAATATCCTTCTTTTTCGAAAATCGCCGTCACAGCCTCTTTCTGGTCATATCCGATTTCCGCCAAAAACCATCCGCCCCGTTTTAAAAAATTCTTACTTTCACGCGCTAAAATACGATAGAAATCCAGTCCGTCCTCTCCTCCGGCCAGTGCCCTGAAAGGCTCATAGACGGCAACTTCCGGTTCCAGTGTCGGAATCACTTCGTTTGGAATATACGGCGGATTTGAAACAATCAAATCGTACTTGCCGGTAACATTATCAAACATATCCGAGACCTTAAACTCAGCCTCAATTCCAAGACGAGCGGCATTTTCACGAGCCAGGGAAACCGATTCTTCGGATAAATCGACTCCCATTCCCACGCAGTCGTTGCTGTAATGAAGAAGCGATAAAAGAATGCATCCTGTCCCGCAGCAGACATCCAGAATTTCCATGCCGTCATGCAGTTCCTTCATGGCTTCCTCAACCAGGCATTCCGTATCCTGTCTCGGAATCAGTGTATCCTTTCCCGTTTTAAAGGAAAGCCCCATGAATTCCTGCTCGCCGGTAATATACTGAAGCGGTTCCCTTTGGCATCTCCGTTTCACGAGCGGCCATAACTTTTCCTCTTCTGCGGAACTTACCTCCCTTTCGGGATGGGCATAAAGAGTACTGCGGTCCGTCCCGCAGACAAACTCTAAAAGAAGCCTCGCATCAAGCCCGGCTTCCTTCACATTACTTTTATTTAAGAGATTTACAATCTCGTTGTAGCATTCTTTGTAATTCATTGTTTTCGTCCGGTATTCATTTATGGAAATTGTCATCCGTGCTTCTTCCGAATCGGAACAAGCATAAACCGGCACCGCTAATCCTCTGCCTCTTCGTCAATATCCTCTTCACCGGATTCGTCACCGGCATCTTCTTCGATATCTTCCGAATCTTCTTCGATATCTTCTTCAATATCCTCTTCGGAATCTTCTTCGGAATCTTCTTCAAACTCTTCTTCGATATTCGCTCCCGCTGCCTCTTCCTCTTCGGAATGATCCGCAAAATCCACGCCTTCCGATACAACCGCTTCACTTCCGGCTTCCGGCATAACATCGAATTCTTCTTTCAGTTTCATTTCGGCAAAAACATCCCTGCTGCCGCTTTCCACTTCGGACATCATGGCTTCCATGGTCTCGGTATCCATTACATCCTCGTCATCATCAAGCCATCCTTCCTCGTCTCCGGAAGGTACATAATCAAAATTATCCATCAGGTACTGTTTCCAGTCAAAAACGGCTTCCACCGCTTTAATCGCCACTTCCACCATCTGGGCATCCGGCTCTTTCGTGGTAAGAGACTGAAACCAAAGTCCCGGTGCGGAAATAAGTTTGGTAAACCAGTTGTCGTAACGCCCCATAAGGCGCAGAACTTCATAGGAAATTCCGGCAATCACGGGAATCATTAAAAGACGGATTCCGAGACGTAAAAACGGACTCGGTACGCGGATAAAGAAAAACAGCACGATGGAAATCATCATGATAAACAGAATGAAACTCGTTCCGCATCTTCTGTGACGACGCGAGGAACGCATGACATTCTTCACATTTAAAACTTTTCCGTTTTCCACGCAGTTGATGCACTTATGCTCCGCTCCGTGATACATAAAGGTTCTTCGGATATCTTTGGACAATGAAATCACCAGAATATATCCGATAAAAATCGCAATACGGATCAGTCCCTCCAGAATAATAACCAGGGACGCATTCACAATATATCTTTCCAAAACGAAATGGGTAATGCACGCAGGGAGAACAAAGAACAGTCCGATGGCAAACACAAGAGCAAAAAGAATCGTGAATGCATTAATAACACTCTCCGCCTTGTTTCCGAAAAGTTTCCGCATAAAACGGTCGAATCCGGTCTCCTCCTCTTCATCTTCCACATAATATTCCGAGGAAAGAGAAAGTGTCTTAAGACCCAGTCTTAATGAATCCACGAACGCAAAAATACCGCGGAGAAAAGGAATCTTATAAACGCCTTTGGCATTCTTCTCATCACCGCAGTCTCCGAGGATGACTTCAATCTGTTTATTCGGTTTGCGGATGGCAACAGCATAACGGTCATTGTTGCGCATCATAATTCCTTCCATGACGGCCTGGCCGCCGATGCCGGAATATTTAGCTTTCTTTTTTTTCGCCATTACAGTCGGTTTCCAATATTATCCAGAATAAAAAGGGCCGGGGTGTTTTCCCCAACCCTCATTTGTTTCTTATTTGCTTTCTACGCCGTATTTCTTATTGAACTTATCAATACGTCCTCTTGCGGCTGCGGTCTTCTGCTGACCGGTGTAGAATGAATGGCATTTGGAGCAAACTTCTACGTGAATTTCTTTCTTGGTCGAACCGGTTACAAAAGTGTTTCCACAGTTGCAGGTAACGGTTGCCTGATAATATTCAGGATGGATTCCTTCTCTCATTTTTCTCACCTCTCTATGTGTTAAACCCATATTTGCTTTTTCGACAGCTTGTTTATTATATCATAGGCAAAATCGATGTGCAAGTATTATTTTCGGCCCCGATTCCGCCGTTTATTCCGGCCGGACGTTCCTTCCACCGGTTACTATACCCACTTCAGTTTTCTCATGGTCTCCACGAATTCCTGATTATTCCTGGTTCTGGAGAACAGATCGATTACCTGATCCACAGCCTCATCCGGTTTTAAACTGTTGAATGCTTTTCTCATCACATTGATGGCTTCAAGTTCATCCGGCGTAAGAAGCAGATCTTCGCGTCTGGTTCCGGACTTCGGAATATCGATGGCCGGGAACACTCTCTTCTCGGATAATTTACGGTCAAGCACCATTTCCATGTTACCGGTACCTTTGAATTCCTCATAAACCACATCGTCCATTTTCGAACCCGTATCCACAAGTGCGGTTGCCAGAATTGTAAGGCTTCCTCCCTCACGCATGTTTCTTGCGGCACCGAAGAATCTCTTCGGCATATGAAGTGCAGCAGGATCGAGACCACCGGAAAGCGTACGGCCGCTGGGCGGAATTACCTGATTGTATGCTCTGGTTAAACGGGTAATACTGTCAAGGAGGATGATGACATCCCTCTTATGCTCCACCAGTCTCTTTGCACGCTCGATAACCATTTCGGAAACACGCTTGTGATGTTCCGGCGTCTCGTCAAAAGTGGAATAAATTACTTCCACATTGGGTCCCATAATCGCTTCCTTAATATCCGTAACTTCCTCGGGACGCTCGTCAATCAGCAGAATAATCATGTGCATATCCGGATTGGAATGCTTCACGCATTTGGCAACCGACTTAAGAAGCGTGGTTTTTCCGGCTTTCGGAGGAGAAACAATCATGCCTCTTTGTCCCTTTCCGACCGGTGACATCAAATCCATGATACGCATTGAAACCGGCGCTCCCGGAATATCGAGATTGATTTTCTCATTCGGAAAAATCGGCGTCATATCCTCGAAATTCGCTCTTTTGGCAGCTTCTTCGGGATTGTATCCGTTAATTTTCTTTACATATAAAAGTGCGGAAAATTTCTCGTTTGCGGTCTTAATCTTGGTGCTTCCTTCGATAATGTCTCCGGTTTTTAACCCGAAACGGCGAATCTGGCTCGGAGCCACATATACGTCATGCTCGCCGGGCAGATAATTCTCGCAGCGGATGAATCCGAAACCGTCCTGCATTACTTCCAGAATGCCTTTGGCGGGAACCTTGCTGTCAAGCGCCTCTAAATCCTCTTTGCTTAAATCCGCATCCTTCTTCGCCTCAAAGTCCTTCTTTCCTTCCGCATCCTTCTTTGAAACCGTTTCCTTCTTTGCTTCCGGCTCAGGCTCTTTCTTTGCTTCCGGTACGGACGCTTTTTCCTTCGGTGCACGAGCCGGTTCTTTCTCCGCCGGCTTTTCGGTACTTTCTTCTTTCTTTGCCGACGCATCTTCCGTTTCGCGTTTTTTAATGATGGCCGCTTTCAGTTCTTCTTTGTCCATGGTGGTATAACCCTTTATTCCCATGGATTTCCCGAGCGTTTTTAACCCCGAGATGGTCAGTGATTCAAGTTGTTCTCTTTCTTTGTCCGTCATATTTTTTAATTTCTCCTTTTACTCTTCGATTTACCGTTCCCCCTCTGCTTTGTCGGCAGAATTCCCATATCTAAATACATTTATCTTATTTACAGCGATATCATTTCATTAACTCAGACCAAAGCTCCTTGCAGGTCCGGACTATTATTAATCAAAATTAGGGAAAAATAGCGGGATGAAAGATTTACCTCATCCGCCGTCAACGAAACAATGTCTTCAGACGTTTCATATTGTACAACATCTTTTTCAAAAAATAAAGTATTTTTGTAATAATCCCTCGTTGAAAAAGTGTTTTTTTTCGTTATAATTACAATGACAGAAAACTACAGATTGGAAGCAGACGATATGACAAATGCGGAA
Organism: uncultured Lachnospiraceae bacterium; assembly: GCA_900313265.1. Lineage (GTDB taxonomy): Bacteria > Bacillota > Clostridia > Lachnospirales > Lachnospiraceae > UBA3766. The sequence continues at coordinate 14,641 of OMRN01000062.1, forward strand.
TTAGCCTTAAAACTTCACGAAGAATGGAACGGAAAAATCGAAACCACGGCCAAATCCAAAGTGAACTCGAGAGAGGATTTAGCCTTAGCTTATACCCCGGGTGTAGCGGAACCCTGCAAAATCATTGCCGAGGATCCGAAAGCCGCTTATAAATATACGATAAAAGCCAATACCATTGCGGTTGTATCGGACGGAAGCGCCGTACTGGGACTCGGGAACATCGGTCCGTACGCCGCCATGCCGGTTATGGAAGGAAAGGCCGTTCTTTTCAAGGAGTTCGGCGGTGTCAACGCCGTTCCCATCTGCCTTGATACACAGGATACGGAAGAGATTATCAAAGCCGTAACGTATCTCGCACCCGGCTTCGGCGGAATCAATTTAGAGGACATTTCCGCACCGCGGTGTTTTGAAATCGAAGAACGCTTAAAAGAGAAACTGAACATTCCCGTCTTTCACGATGACCAGCACGGTACCGCCATTGTTGTGCTGGCAGGTCTAATCAATTCCTTAAAAGTAACCGGGAAGAACAAGGAAGAATGTAACGTCGTTGTAAACGGAGCCGGAAGCGCCGGCATTGCAATTACCAGACTCCTCCTCCGGTACGGCTTTAAAAATATCATCATGTGCGACAAATCCGGAATTTTAGATCAGTCCAGTGAAGGCTTAAACTGGATGCAGGCAAAAATGATGAAGGTTACGAATCTCGGCCATAAGACCGGAAAACTCTCCGATGCTTTGTGCGGCGCCGATATTTTTGTCGGTGTATCCGCCCCGAATATCGTCACTCCCGAAATGGTTGCTTCCATGAATAAGGACGCCATCCTTTTTGCCATGGCCAACCCCGTTCCGGAAATCATGCCGGACGTGGCCAAAGCCGCCGGTGCTAAAATTGTCGGAACCGGCCGCAGCGATTTCCCGAACCAGGTGAACAATGTCATTGCCTTCCCCGGCATTTTCAAGGGTGCTCTCGAAGGTCACGCAAAACAGATTACGGAAGAAATGAAACTCGCTGCCGCAAATGCCATTGCAAATCTGATTCCGGATGATGAACTAAATGAAAACAACATCCTTCCGGAAGCCTTTCATCCGACGGTTGCCGAAGTGGTGGCCGAGGCGGTGAAGTCTCATATTGAGTAAAAAAGACTATAGAGCAAAAAGGACACGAAATGCAGGAACCGCTGACTTTATACAAATTAATGATTCTCTATCTGATAGACACATCGGATACGCCTTTATCCAAAACCATGATCAGTGACTGCATCATCGACCTCGGATATACGGATTACATGACGGTTCAGACCGCCATCGGAGAATTAAAAGAAGGAGGCTTCCTCGAAATCGTTTCCGAAGGAAAAACCTCCTATGTCCGCATTACGTCCGACGGGCAGCAGACCCTTTCTCTTTTCATGGGAAATTTAAACGAAGGAATCCGCGAAGACATTACCGGTTATTTATCCGGGCATAATAAGGAACTTCGCGATGCCACTTCCGTAGCGGCCAATTATAAGCGCACACAAAACGGCGAATATGAAGCAAAACTTGTTGCCAAAAACCGCGGTGTGAATTTAATCGAATTAAATCTTACGGTTCCGGATGA
>OMRN01000090.1 GCA_900313265.1 uncultured Lachnospiraceae bacterium
ACTCTGTATTTAAGGCAAATTTCTTACGAATTTCGTCACGAGGAAACCATCATGAATATTCAGAAAAATACAACCGATAAAACAAAAATGACAGTGTTTACCATCACGCGTGTAGCGCTCTGTGCCGCTGTCATCTGTGTGTTAGGTCCGATATCCTTTCATATTCCGATCAGCCCCGTTCCCATTTCCCTCGGCGTTCTCGGAATCTATTTAGCCGTCTACACCGGCGGCTGGCTTTACGGAACGTTAAGCGTTGCCATCTATCTGCTGATCGGTTTTGCCGGTCTTCCGGTATTTACGGATTTTACTGCGGGAATTACCAAACTTGCCGGTCCCACCGGCGGTTATTTACTCGGCTATATTCCGCTTGCCTTAATCGCAGGATTTTTCATTTCAAAATTCGAAAATAAAATACCTCTTCATGTTCTCGGCATGATTCTCGGTACGCTCGTTTGTTATGCATTCGGAACCGTATGGCTTTCCGTTTCCCTGAAAATGAGCCTTCCGGCTGCATTAATGGCCGGTGTCATCCCTTACATCCCCGCCGATATCATCAAAATGATTATTGCAATCGGTGTCGGAATTCCGGTACGAAAAGCCATTCGAAAGATGGTTTAACCGGTGCCTGTCATTTTTCCTCAAAATACTTCGCCTTCAAATTCGTCTTGTAAAAATCCTTGACCGTACAGCCCGCTCTTCCACCTCCGGCGCAGGCACACGCGCAGGCGCACGCACAGGCGCAGGAAGAATGTGCACAGGAATGACCGCCGCCTCCCCTGGAACTCTTCGCCATATAGGTACTGAAGGAAACCGGCTTCGGTCTGAGTCCGGTAGATACCCGGATAAACGTATTCGGTGCAAACGAGGCATGGAAATTTCCGGTTTGTTTGTGCGAAAAAATCTCATCCGCATGCTCTTTGTATTTCTTCGGAACTTTTTCCTCTTCCACCTCTTTCTTGTATTTTATAAAGCTTGCACCGCAATACTCGCAGGTGTCTGCTTTTTCCGGTCTCGGTGCTCCGCAGCTCGGACAGTTCTTGTGATACTCGATAATGGTATAAATCGTTCTGGACTCATACTCAAATCCCTTTTTCTTCTTCCACTCGATGAAACCGGACAGATAAGGAATCCCGACGATACTAACGACAATGGCTAGCGTTATTAAAAGGACTACCAGCGGATTTGCCTCTTTCTGCCTTGGCTCTACCTGCTCGATTTCTTTCTTGACATTATATTTATATGCATCGTTCGGATAAACAATATCCACTTTGTACTTGGCATGTTTGGGCAGATCCGATTCCCATACATAATATCCGTTTTTCACTTCCGTTTCGGGCGATACCTTTACCGCCTTATCCGCATTCCACTTAATCATCAGATGATCGGTGTAAATATTGTCAAACCATCCGGGAATGAACTCATATGTCGTGAATCCTTCCTCATCCCGGTTCATCTGATACATATAATCCTGTGTGAATTCAAAATCGAAACTGACTACCTCATCCTTGCGATAGGCACGGTCAAGCACGATTTTTACATACGAGCCCGACTTCTGCTCATAAGAATTCGTATATTTAATCGACTTTATAGTACTGCTCAGTTTTTTCACCTTTTTGCAGTGAGTGTTCGGAACGCCGATGCAAATCCAGGTAAGAGGGCCTTCACTTGTGTCGTTTAAAACCTTCCAGTCAATATGATACAACATGTGTAACGTTGCATCTTCGTTAACATCCACGGTAATGACATAGTTTAAAATTTCATCCAGGTCACGAGGTCCCGTGCCTTTTCCGTAACCGGCATCAAAAAGACCTGTATCAGGATTCACTCCCGTATAAATAAGCTTCCGATTCTGGTTCATGAGCTCCCAGTAATTTACCTTATGCTCGTTTCCGTCATCATCGGTATACGTAAAATTCCCGTCTTCATCAAGATACTTATAAATATTAAAATAGGTGATTGAGGAAGGATCCGGGCTTTCGCTTGCATCTTCCGATTCTGTCTCGGATGTAACTGCACTTTCTGTCTCCGACTCCGGCTCCGCCTTCACATGAAATACCGAAAAGGACATTGCAAGAAGAACCACTGCCAGTGTACAAAGCAGGATTCCGAAACTTTTATTTTTTTTCAGAGTATCCCTTAATCTCATCTTTTCCATTCTTTCTAACGGTGCCTGTAACGGTGCCTGTCACTTTTGACCCTAAAGTGCCTGTCACTTTTGGTACAAAAGTGACAGGCACCCGGAGGCGCCCAACTTATTTTTCCTCAAAATACTTCATCTTCAGATTCGTCTTATGAAAATCCTTGGCCGTGCAGCCCGCTCTTCCACCGCCGGCACAGGCGCAGGCACATGCACACGCACAGGAAGAATGAGCGCAGCCGCCCGAATGTCCGCCGCCACCGCGGGAAGCAGAAGCCGCGTTCTGAGCCCTCACGTAACTTGCAAAAGAAGTACGCACCGGAACAATAATCGGTGCTACCCGGACAACCGTATTCGGGGATGAGGAAACCTTATAGGTTCCGGCATCGCTGTGTCCGAAAATCTCATCCTTGAAGGAAGAAAACTGTTTCGGAACTTTGGTTTCTTCCACGATTTTTTCGGATTTGACAAAATTCATTCCGCAGTAGACACAGTTCTCCGCTCCTTCCGGTCTCGGAGCCCCGCAGCCCGGGCAGTTCGGATAATACTCGATAACCGTACGCTGGATTTTGGTCTCGGTTGCACTAAATCCCGCGGATGTCACCCATCCGATTAAATCCGCAATGAATTTAATTCCGAAAATAAAAATCATTACCGCCGCAAACGGACCGACGACGACAATAAGCGGCAGAAATTTGACTGCCAGCTTTTCCAGTTTCGACTGTCCGGCAATTTTTTTATCCTTGCTGAATGCGAAAGCATCATTCGGATAGGTAATATCCACCTTAAACTGCGCGCCCTTCGAAAGCGATGTATCCCATTCATAATAACCGTTATCGATAATCGCGGCAGGCGATGCGGAAATCACCTTATCGGCATTCCAGATAATTCCCAAATGATCGACATTGATATCATCAAACCATCCCGGCGTAAACGAATAAACCGTCTCCCCGTCCGTAAGAAGATTCATCTGATACATGTAATCCTGCGTCAGTTCAAAATCGAATGAAATCACTTCATCCTGATAATAATCACGGTCAAAAGTAATCTTCATTCCCGAACCCTTGTCGGATGTATAACGGATATCCTTAATATTGCCGCTGAGAGCCTTAATATCCTGGCAATGCTTGTTCGGCGTTCCGATGATTACCCATGAAAGCGGTCCGTCGCTGGTGGAATCAAGCACCTTCCAATCGATGTGATACACCATATGAAGGGTCGCATCATCGTTTACATCCACGGTAATCACATAGTTTAAAATTTCATCCAGATCGCCCGAAGCCTTGGATTGAAGCGGAAAAATGAAACAAAGTGCGGTTACCGCGGCACATACGCAAAGGATAACCGTGATAATCTTTCGAAGGCGGGAGAAACTCTTTTGGTCTGCTCTTTTTCTTTTCATCCTACGCTTCCCCTTCCGTCTGCGCTTTGTCTCCGGCATATTCTCCCTGAAGGCTTACTTCCGGCTCATCCGCGGTCCGGTATTTCCGAAGCGGACAAAGGCCTTCCATTCTTGCGGAATAATCGCGTCTTTCGCTGCAGCGTTCACCGTACCAGATTTTGTCCCAGTCATCCTCTAAGAAATTTCCGAGCACATCGTCGTTTAGCCAGCTCTGGCAGGGAACGACATTTCCTCCCGGCGTGATTGCCATATTCGAAAGGCATGCGCCGCAGGTCGGCGGATTGATGCCGAGTTCATCACAGAACGAATTCTCCACCCATCCCGGCGAGGTAAAGCTGATTTCCATGCCGTTTTCGGCACAGTATTTTACGGCATCTTTTAAGATTTCCTTAATCTCATCCGTACTAAGCTGCAGTTTTTCCGAAGAATCCTTTTCGGCATTTCCGGTCGTAATCAGTCCGGAACAGGTCACATACAAAACACCCAAGGAATGAAGAAATTCCAGCGTTTTTACATAGTCTTTGTTCAGGGTACAAAGCGGGGTATTGATACTGACGCTGATTCCCGCCGCAAGCGCATTCTTAATTCCGTCCACGGTGTATGAATACATTTTTGCCCCGACTAAAGTATTATGAATGGTTTCATCCGAAGAATAAAAAGTAATCTGCAGGCTGTCCAAAGACACCTCTTTTAATTTCTCACAGTAATCGGGTGTCAGTTTGATGCCGTTCGTGTTAAGACGGGTGACAAACCATTTTGCGCTGTCAATCAGATAAAACAAATCCTCGCGCATGGTCGGTTCCCCGCCCGTAAACGTAAGTTGGGGAATTCCGATTTTTCTGCATTTGGCAATAATTGCTTTCCACTCTCCGGTCGGCAGTTCTCCTTCGCCGGAATTCTTCTGCCCCGCCGCATAACAGTGTACGCATCTTTGATTGCAGTTCCACTCTCCGTCTTTCTCCATGGCGGAAACCATTAAATCCATGCGATGCGGTGCCCTCATATAGGGTGCATAATCACCGATTCTCATGTAGCCGATCTGCTCCTCCAAAGGCTCGCGGTATGCCAC
>OMRN01000254.1 GCA_900313265.1 uncultured Lachnospiraceae bacterium
CAGGTATATATTACCGGGGATATCACTTATCATAAAGCACTGGATGCGATGGAAGAGGGACTCAGTATCATCGACGCCGGTCATTTCGGAATCGAGAAACTTTTTATTCCCTACATGAAGGATTTCTTTGCCAAGGAATTAAAGCAGATTACGGTTATGTGCTCCGAGCAGAGACAGATCGGGACTGTGATATGATTTTTGGGGAAAACGGGAGCACAAACAGAACAGAAAACAAAGAAAGAATCTGAATAATACAGAATATTGGGCGGGATTATGGACAGAGAAGACAAATTATTACTTACAATTAACGGGAAAGAGAAAGAATATCCGTATGGCGTTACGTACGGCGATATCGCGAAAGAATATGAAAAAGACGCTGTCGGAGGCATTGCAGTTGCCCTGCACGGGGACAGTATCCGCGAACTTTTTCTGGAAGTCACCAGAAACGGAACGATTGAATTCCTGGATTTGTCCACATCAATCGGACATGCAACCTATATGCGTACGGCGGTTCTTTTATTTGTGAAGGCCGTTTATGATGTGGTCGGCATGAACGAAGTCGAGAGACTGAAACTGGAATTTTCCATGAATACCGGTTACTTCTTCTCAATGGAATCTTCGCACCGGTCTTACCGTAAACTGGTTGATAAAATAACGAACCGGATGCAGGAGATGGTGGATGAAAAAACCGTCATCCGCAAGGATAACTTTCCGCTTTCCGAGGCCATGGCGATTTTTGAAAACCAGAAAATGCCGGATAAAATCAAAACCTGCCGCTTCCGCAAGGGACGTGACATTAATCTTTACGAAGTGGACGGGTACTTCGATTATTTCTACGGAACGATGCTTCCGAACATGGGAATGGTGAAATGGTTTGAAGTGCTGCCCTATGAAGGCGGATATATTTTAAATCTTCCGACCATGAAGGAGCCGACGAAACTGCCGGAGTTTGAACCACTGCCGAAGATTTTTAAAACCATGATGGCGGCAACCGTTTTAAACGATACCATCGGAATCGATGTTGTGGGCGATTTAAATGAGCAGCTCTGCAACGGGGATTACGAGGATATGATCCTTGTTTCCGAAGCCATGCAGGAGAGAAAAATCGCCAATATTGCGGTTAACATTGCAAAGCAGTCGGATGTAAAATTTATCATGATTGCCGGACCGTCGTCTTCCGGAAAAACATCGTTTTCGCACCGGCTTTCCATACAGCTGAAATCGCTCGGCTACCGGCCGCACCCGATTGCGGTGGATGATTATTTCGTCAACCGGGAAGATACACCGAAGGATGAGAACGGCGATTATAATTTCGAATGCCTCGAAGCCATTGACGTGAAACTGTTCAATCATGACATGAACAGGCTTTTAAAAGGGGAAGAGGTCGAACTTCCGTCTTTCAATTTCAAGACCGGAAAGAGGGAATATCGCGGGAACAAATTGAAACTGGGCCCGGACGATATTCTGGTCATCGAAGGCATTCATGCCCTGAATGATAAAATGAGCAAAACGCTTCCGACGGAAAGCAAATATAAGATTTATATCAGCGCTTTGACAACGCTAAACATCGATGAGCATAACCGCATTCCGACCACGGATGCGAGACTTCTTCGAAGAATGGTAAGGGATTTCAGAACCCGCGGAAATTCGGCACAGCAGACCATCCAGATGTGGGGAAGTGTGCGTCGCGGGGAAGAAGAGAATATTTTCCCGTTCCAGGAAAGTGCGGATGCCATCTTTAATTCGGCACTGCTTTATGAAATCGCCGCACTGAAATCTTTCGCGGAACCGCTTCTTTACAGTGTTCCGGAAGGAACGAACGAGTATCTCGAAGCCAGAAGATTACTGAAATTCTTAGAGTATTTCCTGTGTATGGATACTTCCAAAATTCCCTCTAATTCCATTGCAAGGGAGTTCGTGGGCGGAAGCTGCTTTAACGTTTGATTATACGGGTGCCTGTCACTTTTATTCCAAAAGTGACAGGCACTTTTACCCTTTAGGTGCCAGGCACTCATTTCATTCCATCCGGTTCGCCGCCGCATTCCGGTCATATTCCAGAATATCTCCCGGCTGGCAGTCCAGCGCTTCGCAGATTGCCTCCAAAGTGGAGAAGCGGATGGCAGAGATTTTTCCGTTTTTCATCTTGGAAAGGTTCACGTTCGATACGCCG
>OMRN01000031.1 GCA_900313265.1 uncultured Lachnospiraceae bacterium
GCGCGAGCACTTACGTTAAACTCTTAAACAGTTCGATATCCTCCTCCGATACTCTCATATTCGACTGATAGATTTTTCCGTCCGGCATCGTAATCGTAATATCGATCACACTACCGGTTTCCATCCCCTGGCCAGCAACATTTATAAGAAACATTGCAAACTTCGGATGCCTTTCCTGAAATTCCTCCCATTTTTTCTTCAGTGTAAGTAAAGCAGCGGGATTCATCATAATTAAAACACTTCCTCTCTCATTCTCTTTATTTTTCCACCGTAATACCGGCCTTTCCGCCACGATCTTTTATGCTCCGAGAAGCGGCTGCTCATGGTCAAATAACGCCAGATTGATGGTATAAATATCAAATTCTTCGTTGTCGATAAAATATTCGACAATCAAATCCGCTTTGCTGCTCGGTGACAGCGCATAGCCGGCTCTTGCCAGAAAATCCTTCGTCTCATCCAGATTTAATTTCATGGCCAGCGCAAAAGCAATCGCCGTGCTCTTCTTCGGCTGGTAGGACGGATTGCTGCGGATTTTCGAAAAAAGTTTGCGGTCCACATTGGCCCGTTTATAGACTTCCGTATCCGTATAACCCTTCTCGTCGATTAAGCGGAACAGATTCTCCTGCCAGGTTTCCTTCACCTGGTTCACCAGTTCGTCAAGAGTGCGTTCCTTCGGCTTTGCAACGGCCGGCATTTCAAGCATTTTGCTAACGGGCGCCGGAGAGGCTGCGCAGACCGGTTCACACGGTTCTTCCTCCATTGCCCCGTCAAAAACCGCTTCCTCCGCACAGACACATTCATCACATACATCTTCATCCTCTGTCCCGGAATGATAAAAAGCAGGCTCCGAAGAATCCCTCGCCGCCCTTCTTCCGGATCCCGGAAAAAGAAACGATGCCGAACCGGCTCCCGCATGTTTTGCGGCTTTTCCGTTTTTCCGTTCTCTCGCATCGGAAACCCTGTCGTTTCCTCTGTCTTCGATGACCGCCTCTCTATAAAGAAGAGTCTCTGTTTCGGAATATTCCTCGTCGAGTTTTTCGCTGACGTAGTTTTCATCGATATATTCGTCGATTCCGCTAAAGATTTTCCCGGAAACGGCAAACGACTCTTCGTCAAAAACAACCAGCGTAATCTCCATCTCATGGCAGGAGAGAAAATCGCTGAATTCCGAAATCATGATGCGAAGCGCCTCTGCTTTCGGAAAGCCGTAGGAACCGGTGGAAATAAGCGGAAACGCCACACTTTCGCACTTTAATTCTTCCGCAAGAAGAAGACAGTTTTTGTAGCACTTCCTTAAATCTTCTTCCTCGCCGGATCTGCCGTCTTTATAAACGGGACCGACCGTATGGATGATATATTCGGCATTCAGGGAAAAAGCAGGTGTGGCTTTAGCCTCGCCCACCTCCATTTTGCCGATTTTTTTGCGTTCCTTCAAAAGTTCCTTAACGCCGGCTTTTTTATAAATGGCCGCATCCGTCCCGGCACCGAAAACCGGCTTCGGATTCGCCGTATTTACGATGGCATCGGCGCTAACGTTTGTAATATCGTCCCTGATAATTGTAAAAGCCATAATTTATCCGCCTGTCACTCAGAATCCGAGATTGTCATTAACCAGAATAACCGTAATTCTTCCTTCATGTCTGGAAAAACGTGTAATCAGAAACTGACAGCAGATCGTATCGGGCGATTTGCAATCCATGCAGCTGCCGGTTTTGGCACACGGGGTCGACAGTCCGAAACGCTGAGCATTAATCGGTGCCGCCACATTTCTGGCCCGTTTCATCGCGCTGTCCCAGTCCGGACAGATTTTATTCATGCCGACAATAAAAAGTACTTTCTTCGGTCCCTGTGCGATGGCGGAAACACGGTTGGAATTGCCGTCGATATTCACGATGATACCGTCTTCCGTCATGGCGTTTGCACTGCTTAAGAAGAAGTCCGCATCGTAAGCGGCGAGCATTGCCGCGCGCTTGTCTTCCGACTTGTCACGGTCGACAAAATTGTATTCGTCCGTTTTTAACGCTTCCACCAGACCGATTTCATGAGCGCTCATTGCACCTCCCATCGCAATCGATGAGCCCTTCGGGATTAAGGAAAGTGCGATTTGTAACGCCTCCTCCTTATCCTTCGCATAAAGACCGGTCATATTTCTCGACTCCAGTCCCTTAATGACTTTCTGTGCCAGCAGTTCGTTTCTTTTCGTAATGTTCTCGTTCATGTTTATCCCCCTTTTTTTGATTTTTGTCTTCCGAATCATGCACAGACAGGATAAGTCCCTGCTCTTGCATGGCCCGCCAATCAGGTTAAAATGTTTCCTTGCTGATTTACCAGCCCCACGGACTGTACCAGTAATCGTCATAATCGTAGCTGTCCCAATCGTAATCCTCATCGGTATAATCATCCCAGTCATAGTAAGACCAGTCATAATCGCTTCCGTAAGAATCGTCGGAATCGTAATAGCTGTCCCATCCGTCCCAGCCGGAAGAAGACCAGTCGTAGGACTGCGAAGCATCCGCGGATACGAATTTTTTTAGGAACGTGACGTAATTCTGATCCAGACCGCACTTCAGAAAAATATCCGCCATATCATTATAGAAATCACTGTCACCGTACGGCAGCGTGACGGACAGACCGGTCATTTCCGCATCGCCGGATGTGGCCGCCGAATAAACCAGCGCATAGGATAATGCCGAAGATAAGGCTTTGGCTTCGTCACTGTCCACGGTGGATGCAAGTGCCATCAGATCCACGCAGTTATAGTATTCATCCAGTGTGGAACCGCCGAACAGATACTCCCAAAGTCCCCCTTTAAAACGAGCGCCGGCGCGGTCGCTTCGCTGCATTTCCATGTTATAATTGCAGGCTAAAAGGTCGGCTTCGGAAGCATATGCAAAATTGCCCCAGGCCGAGAAAAGAAGCCGCATGTACCGAAGGTCAATCAGCGAAAGAATGGCTTCGTTCCCATTGGAACGGCTGTCGGCAATAAAATCATCAATAATGACTTTTGCCACATCTTTCATCGGTGTGGAGGAATTATAGCCGAGCAGGCTTAACCAGTTCTGGTACTGCCATCCTTCGCCCGGTTCGAAATCCTCGCTGGCAATTAAATAATCCGCATGATCATAAAGTGCGCAGGCGGTTTCGATTGTTCCCATCAGGCAGGCGTCAAAACCAATCATTTCGAATTTGACACCGGACCTTGCGATCGCCCGCTGCATTTCATCGAGGGTCAGCGCTGCATAGTAATCTCTTCCGACCTCATTTTCACCGAATCCGTATACCGGGCCCGCTCCGTGATCCCATAAAATCAATATGTTGCGGTCCGCCGGATAATTCGTTGCGCAGAAAGTGATAAAGTCGGCGAGTGTATTTTCTTCCGTAACGTCAAGCTGGCCTAACGAATCGTCCACCAATACGAGCGTATTGTTCTGTATTACATAGCGCTGGCTCTTCTTCGAGGAAATATTGGAAGAATGCCATTTTCTGGTTCCGCCGGTCTGAATGACAACATTGACATTGTCCGACAGGGAAGCATTCAGCATTTCCTTTAAGTCACTTGTGGCGCAGCCGTTCTCGGATTCGAGACTCGAACCGTTTAAATAAACCATAACGGTCACGGTATCCGTTCCGTCGCCTTTTAATGTGACAAA
>OMRN01000318.1 GCA_900313265.1 uncultured Lachnospiraceae bacterium
CATAATTCCATTGAAAACACACCTGAAAACATGTTATTTTTATACTATAGAGTTAATATATCCCGTTGTTCTAAGCGACATTCATAATCCTGATTTTCGTGTTTCACTAAATAAAGGAGGCCCTATGAAATTCTTACAACAACTCGGTAAAGCAATGATGCTTCCTGTAGCCTGTCTTCCGATCTGCGGTCTTTTAATGGGGGTTGGATATTTAATCTGTCCGAACGCAATGCAGGGCGGAGAAATAAGCGGATTTGTGGCATGTACCGGCTACTTTTTAGTTTGTGCGGGCGGTGCACTGATCAATCATATCGCGATTCTTTTTGCAATCGGTGTCGGCATCGGAATGGCGGAAAACAATGACGGGGCTGCGGCAATTTCCGCGCTGGTTTCCTGGTTAATACTCATCGTTCTTTTGAATCCGGAAACCGTGAAGGTTCTGCTTCCGAATCTTGCCGAAAACAGCACACGTCTGATGGCTTTCGAAAAAATCGAAAATCCTTTCATCGGCATTCTTTCCGGTCTGATCGGTGCCTTTTGTTATAACCGTTTCCACAAAACAAAACTTCCTGCATGGCTTGCCTTTTTCAGCGGCAAACGATCCACGGTTATCGTATCCGGCTTAGTTTCGTTAGTAGCCTCTTTTATACTGCTCTTTCTCTGGCCGCTTCTCTTTTCCGGATTAACGGCTCTCGGAATGGCAATTGCAAAGTTAGGCCCCGCCGGAGCCGGTCTGTATGCCTTCTTAAACCGGCTTTTGATTCCTTTCGGTCTCCATCATGCACTGAATAACGTATTCTGGTTTGATACCATCGGTCTCGGTGATTTAAGCCATTTCTGGGCCGGTGAAACGAGCGCGGATGTATCCTGGTCGCTTGGTATGTATATGTCCGGATTTTTCCCGTGCATGATGTTCGGTGTTCCGGCGGCGGTTCTGGCCATGATTCGATGTGCAAAAGCGGACCGGCGAAAAGCCGCGGCCGCCATCCTGCTTTCCACTGCACTTTGTTCTTTTGTATGCGGTGTAACGGAACCGTTTGAATTTTCCTTTATGTTTCTATCACCGGTTCTCTATCTGGTTTATTCCCTGTTATATGGAATCGTGACTTATATTACCGTAATCAGCGGTTTTCGTGCCGGCTTCTGTTTCTCGGGCGGTGTGACCGATTTGTTTTTCTCATCCTCCATGCCCGCATCGGCAAAAACATGGCTGATTATTCCGCTCGGATTACTGGCCTTTGTCCTCTTCTATCTTGTCTTCCGGATTATGATTACGAAGTTAAATTTAAAAACTCCAGGACGTGAAGATTATGTAGAAAATGTCGGCGAAAATCAAACGGTTTCCCCTGTCTCCTCGAATAAAAAAGAGGATTCATATACGGCTATGGCAAGGACCATACTTCGCGGCCTCGGAGGCGCCGGTAATATTCTCTCCATTGACAACTGTATTACGCGTCTCAGGCTGGAAGTAAAAGACATCACGAAAGTTGATGATTCCGTCATCCGTTCTTCCGGTGCTGCCGGCGTGATTCGTCCCGGCAAAAATTCCGTACAGGTGATTATTGGCACGACCGTGCAGTTTGTCGCGGACGAAATGAAGAGATTATATAACGAACCGGACTCTTCGTCCCCGGAATGTGCGGTTTCGGATATTGAAATTACCGATGATACAACCCCATCCTCTGCTGACGGAATACATAACCCTATTAATGAAATCCTCTCCCCTGCCATCGGAAAAAGAATCCCCATGGCGGAAATTCCGGATCCCGTATTCTCTTCCGGTGCCATGGGTGAATGCTTCGGAATCATTCCCGTAAACGGCGAAATCTATGCTCCGATTTCCGGTGAAATTGCAACGGTAGCCGCCACGGGACATGCCATTGCCATTCAGGGTGACGACATAGCCGTTTTAATCCATGTCGGCATTGATACCGTGAATTTAAAAGGGGAAGGTTTTTCGGTCCTTGTAAAAGAAGGGGAACAGGTTTCGGAAGGTCAGCTTTTAATGCATGCGGATATCGATTTCATAAAGTCCAAAGGA
>OMRN01000418.1 GCA_900313265.1 uncultured Lachnospiraceae bacterium
GCATTACCTCGGACGGATTTATGAAGAAGTCAAGGGCCGGCCGAGATATATTATTCGTGAGATGACGCCGGATGTGCATGTCTCCGCGAAAGAGGAAAAATAACGGGACGGCGTGATTTTACCGAAAAGAACAGAGTTTACAGGAGGAAGTATGATTCGATTTAATGTACCTCCCTTTACGGGAAAGGAATACGAATATATCAAGAAAGCCGTGGATAATCAGAAGATCTGCGGTGACGGAGAATTTACGGCAAAGTGCAACGAGTGGCTTCAGGAAAAGACCGGCACAAAGAAGGCGTTATTAACCACGTCCTGTACGCATGCCACGGAGCTTGCGGCGATTTTGGCCGACATACAACCCGGCGATGAAGTCATCATGCCGTCCTATACTTTTGTTTCCACCGCGGATGCTTTTGTACTCAGGGGAGCGACGGCGGTATTTGTCGATATCCGTCCGGATACCATGAATATCGATGAAAAATTAATCGAGCAGGCAATCACTCCGAAGACCAAAGCAATCGTACCGGTTCATTACGCCGGTGTCGGCTGCGAAATGGATGCCATTATGGAAATTGCCGCAAAATATAATCTTCAGGTCATTGAGGATGCGGCGCAGGGAATCATGTCTTCGTACAAGGGCAAGGCACTCGGCACGTTCGGCGAGTTCGGATGCTTCTCTTTCCATGAGACCAAGAATTTTTCCATGGGAGAGGGCGGTGCGCTTTTAATCCGCGACGAGAAGGATATCGAACAGGCGGAAATCGTCCGGGAAAAGGGAACCAACCGGGCCAAATTTTTCCGCGGACAGATTGATAAATATACCTGGGTGGATAAGGGATCTTCCTATCTTCCGAGTGAACTTAACGCAGCATATCTTTATGCACAGCTTGAACTGGCCGATGAGATTACAAGTGACCGGTTAAAGACCTGGAACCATTACCGCGATGGATTTAGCGCTCTGGCAGCGGAAGGCAGAATCGAACTTCCCTTCATTCCGGAGCACTGTACGCATAATGCGCATATGTTTTATATCAAAGCGCGGGATCTGGAAGAGAGAACGGCGCTTATCTCGCACTTAAAGGCAAACGACATTCTTGCCGTTTTCCATTACGTGCCTCTTCACTCGGCACCGGCCGGGGAGCGGTTCGGTCGTTTTGCGGGAGAAGACAAATTTACGACAAAGGAAAGCGAGAGGCTTCTGCGGCTTCCGCTTTACTACGGACTGAAAGAAGATCAGACGGAATACATTATTGAAAAGGTGAAAGAATTCTATCGATAAAAAGGGGACGGTATTAAACAGGATACGGTTATTATGAGCAAAGGAAAAGCAGATACAAGAAGGATTGTTTTATCTTCCTTAACCGGAATCTTACTGGGACTTTTTCTGGTCTTTGGTTTTTGTACACAAAGTCTGAACCGTCTTCCCGTATCGGACGTGCGAATGTGGCTTTTACTCATTGTGATTTCCGCCGCATTCTCCGCACTTGTTTTCCTTTTTCTCGGATGGAAGGGAATCCGTAACAGCGCAAAAATCGTTTCGCCGAAGGCACGCAGAAATTTCGTTTTGTGCGCTTCGGCATTTATGCTGGTTTTCTGGCTGATTCAGCTTCTCGGGATTTATCCCGGTTTTTTTAATTATGATGCCGACGAACAGTGGATTATGTACGCAAACAGTGCGGTTACGGCCCACCATCCCGTGATTCATACCTATCTGGTCGGCAAGTGTCTTCATTTATCGTATCTTGTTTTTAAAAGCCCGCTTCCGGGCTGTTTCCTTTATGTATGTTTCCAGATGCTTCTTTGCGCCGGTGCGTTTGGCGCCGTATTGTCGTTTCTGTTAAAAAAACGGCTGGGCATCATCTGGGGTATTGTGGCAACGATATATTTTACGTTTGCCCCTACCGTGGTCATCTGCGTGATGAGCGTTACCAAGGACAGCATGTTTACACCGTTTTTGATTCTTTTTGTTCTCGAAACCATCCGTTTTCTTACACTGAAAGAAGGGGAAAAACAGGGCGGATTTCACGTCGCGGTATGGTTTGTTTCGGCCTTTTTGGCTTCCGTTTTACGAAATAACGCTCTTTATGTCATGGTTCCGTTTATGATTTTTCTCATCATTGCCTTCCGGAAAAGCAAAACCGTATTCGGTCTGCTTGGCGTAATTGCGGCACTGATTCTGTATCTGGGTCCCGTAACAAGTCTGATAACGGTGGAAGGGGTAAACGAAAGGGAATATCTTTCCGTACCGGTACAGCAGCTTATGAGAGTGTATCACCTTCATAAAGACGAACTGAAGGAAGATGAAATCCGGCAGTTTGAGGAAGCGTTCGAAACGGATGCGCTCGTTGCGTATATTCCGAAAATTGCGGATGTCGCGAAGGGAAGTCTGAAAAGGGATTATTTTGATGCAAACCGGAAAGAGATGGTGAAACTCTGGATGAATCTCGGCAGCAGGTATCCTGCGGAGTATGCGGAGGCGTTTCTTATGGGGAATGCAGGTTTCTGGTATCCGTGGACCCGCCTGGCACTTACGGCAAACGGAGCGGAAGGATACTATGTATGCCGGTCATATCTGCCGGTTTGGAATGCATCGAAAATCCCGGCGATAATGGAATATTACAAGCATTATGAGAATGCAAACGTTGTCTGCAATCATCCGTTTACGATGTGGATTTTTGCACCGGCAACGTATTTTATCGCATTCCTGCTTACCTTCGTGTGGCTGGTTTATAAAAGGCGCA
>OMRN01000400.1 GCA_900313265.1 uncultured Lachnospiraceae bacterium
CTCTTACTTTCGTAAGAAGCGTGCCCGAAGGGATTCGAACCCCCGACCCACGGCTTAGAAGGCCGTTGCTCTATCCAGCTGAGCTACGGACACAAGTAACTAACAGCGCTGTTCTATTTCCACTGTTTTCGTTCTCCTTCGTCTGCACGAAAGGTACGGCAATTCGTGAAAATGTCGTCAACGATAGACATTATATGATAAAACTACCTGTCATGTCAACAGTTTTCTTTATTCACTTAATTCGGAAATAAATGTTTCCGCTCTGGCGGCATTCTCGGATTCCGGGAAACGCTCTTTTACCAGAACATAGGTGGCAATTGCCATTTCCTTTTCACCGTTTAAACGATACGCATCCGCCAGTGCAAAAAGCGCATCCGAACTTTCGATATCATACTGCGATGCTTTCTTATAATTCTCGATTGCCGATGTATAATCGGAAATCCGGAATGCATCGTCTCCGGCCTTCATGTACTGTTCACCGACCGCGCCTCCGACCGAGGACATCATCAGATCGTACATGGTCTTAAATTCATCCGTGGCCTTCTGTTCTACATAGGTTTCATCGATATTGGCAAGGTATCCGGCAATCACAATCGGATCTCTCGAATCGCCCTTGTCATATTCAATCTGTGCTAACATCAGATTCTTGATGTCCGCGTTGTCTCCGCCTTCTTCCTCATAGCTGGCAAGTTTCGCGGCGGTTTCGTCATACTGCTCCTGAAGTTTTGCGTATTCGCGGCTCATTTCTTCCATATCGGAACTCTTTGAGGCCAGTTCTTCCCTTGCCGTCTGAAGCTCCGTTTCCACGTTCCGTTCGGAAAAACGCATCCGCAGGGGTGCGAGCAAAAACCATCCGATTGCCAGACCGATCACCAGACCGACCAGAATATTCAGCAAAAGTCCGAAACCTCTCGGCTCCTTGGTCTGCTTGGGCTGAATGATAATATCGTTTCCGCTCTGGATATAAACCGCGTTGCTGTTTTCTTTCTTTTTCGTCCCGTGATTCTCTCCGAGTTTTAACATTTCGTTTACTTCGCGGAGATAGTGGTTCGTAAGAACGTTTCCGATATCGATTTTACGGCAGGGTTCCAGCTCTCTTTTCGCCTTCTCCCACTCTTCATCCTTGATATAAAGGAGGGCCAGAAGCTGACGGGCCTTTAAAAGTCTCGGGTTGGTATTTACAACTTTCTTAAGCTGGATTCTGGCCATATCCAGACTGCCCTGACGGCAGTAATTGAGCGCCAGATTATATTTGTGAATCGTCGTATTGATTCCGTCCAAAGCGGCCGGCGACGACTGCACGGTTCCGATATAGTCCGTTGCGATATTTTTTTCGGGCTGATACGTCGTGGAAATAACCCACTCGGTAAGTGCCTCCACCAGTTCCCCCAACTCAAAATACACCAGTCCCAGCAGGTTTCTGGCTTGGGTATGGGTTTTATTCATTTTCAGGCATTGCCGCAATTTTTCCTTTGCACCGGTTAAGTCCCTGACCTGTGCTCTCTCAAGACCTTCGTTGTAATACTGATTCGAAAGGAAAATAATCTGCTTATAGGTTCCGACATCGGCACCGCAGCTTGTACAGAAGTCTTTCTCGGACAAATCGCAGCCGCATTTATAACATCTCACAGTCTGCCCCTATTCTTCCTCTTCTGTAATGACCGGTACGATTTCCGGTGCTTCTTCCCCTTCTTTTACGGTCTTGACGATTAAATCCACCATGTCGGCCAGATCGTGGCGGACAATGGCTTCTTCAGCGTCCTTAACCTCGAGGCTCGGATGAAATTTCTTAAGTTCTGTTTCAAAATCTATCACGATTTTACCCCTTGTACCTTTGTTACGAAAATATCATACTCACCCGTATGTCAAAAATCAATTCATTTTCTTACGAATTTTCCGGTAACGATTTGCCGGGCATTATTCATTCCGCACAAATCATGACATGCTTTTTAAGCGCTCCGTAACCTGCTCCATCATCTGTGTGTATTTCTCGAGTTTCGCCTTTTCCTCATCAATCTTGCTCTGGGGAGCCTTGGAAATAAAGCGCTCGTTGTTTAACATGCCGTTTACTCTGGCCAGTTCGCCTTCGAGTCTCTTCTGTTCTTTTAACAAACGCTCTTTTTCGGCCGCAAGATCTACAAGTTCCGCAAGCGGAATGTAGATATTGGCATTGGCGATGACAACGGATACCGCATCCTCGCCGATACCGGTTTTATCGCTTTGAACGAATACTTCGGAAGCCGATGCAAGACTGGCAAAGAAAAGTTTTCCTTCGGTGAAGATTTTTCTCATCTCTTCTTTGTCGCTGACAACGTAAACCGCCGCTTTCTTCGAAGGCGGAACATTCATGCCGGTACGCGCATTACGAATACCTCGAACGGCTTCCTTCATGATTTCGATTTCGTTTTCTTCCTTCGCAAAATTTCTGTCCTCACGGTATACCGGCCATGCGGAAATCATGATGGATTCTTCCTCATCCTGCAGTGTGCAGAAGATTTCCTCGGTAATAAACGGCATATACGGATGAAGCAGTTTCATGGCGTCGATTAAAACGGTCTTTAATGTCCATAGTGCCGCATTCTGACTTGCCTTTGCGCTTTCGTCCTTTGCCCAGAGTCTGGGTTTTACCATTTCGATATACCAGTCGCAGAGTTCGTCCCAGATAAAATCGTAAACCTTCTGTACCGCGATACCGAGTTCATAGTTTTCCATGTTGTCGGTTACTTCTTTAATGACACGGTTCAGTTTCGAAAGAATCCACTTGTCAACCGGCTCCAAGTCGCCTGCTGCCGGTGCGGTTACTTCCTTGCCTTCCATGTTCATCATGATGAATCTGGATGCATTCCAGATTTTATTGCAGAAATTGCGGTTGGCTTCCACACGCTCATAGTAGAAACGCATGTCGTTTCCGGGCGCGTTTCCGGTAATCAGTGTCAGACGCAGTGCGTCCGCACCGTATTTATCGATAATCTCAAGCGGATCGATGCCGTTACCCAAAGACTTGCTCATCTTTCTTCCCTGGGAATCACGAACCAGACCGTGGAAAAGTACGGTCTTAAACGGGCGCTCGCCCATCTGTTCGTATCCGGAGAAAATCATACGGATAACCCAGAAGAAAATGATGTCATATCCGGTAACCAGTACATCCGTCGGATAGAAGTATTCCAGTTCCTTCGTTTTTTC
>OMRN01000074.1 GCA_900313265.1 uncultured Lachnospiraceae bacterium
TTAATCGATTCATCCGGAGCTGCCGTATACAGAGCCTTCAAAATGACGGGCGTCAGTATCGAGGAAATGATAATAAGCAGAATAACCGAGGTGAAATATACGGGATTTAGCAGTCCGACGGCCAGTCCTTTTTGCGATACAATCAAAGCCACCTCGCCTCTGGTCATCATGCCGACACCGATTTTTATTGCGTGCTTAAACGGATATCCGAGTAACCTGGCCATAAGTCCGCAGCCGATAATTTTTGCCAGAAGGCCGACCGCAACAAAAGCAAGCGAGAACCACAGAATCGACAGATTAAATTCCTTAATGTCCGTCTTTAAACCGATACTCGCAAAAAAGATCGGGCCGAACATAATGTAGGAATTGATGTCAAGTCGTCTCGCAATATAGTCCGAATCGTGGATATTGCAAAGAATCAGTCCGGCAACATAGGCACCGGTAATATCGGCAATGCCGAAATATTTTTCAGCAATAAACGAAAGGGCAAGGCAGAGAGCCAGACCCGCGATGGTGATACGTCTTGTGTGCGGATAACGCTGGTCAACCTTCTTAAATACCTTGTATGCCGCATATCCTATAATCAGGGCGAGAACAAAGAAAATCGCCGTGTTGCGAAGCACAAGCAGGGGTTTTGCGGTGGGATCGTTAAATCCAACTACAACTGTAAGTACAATCATGCCGATAACATCATCGATAATTGCCGCGTTAATGATACAGGTACCGATTTCACCCTTTAAAACACCCATTTCACGTAAGGATTCGACCGTAATCGAAACGCTCGTTGCCGTCATGATGGTACCCATGAAAAGAGCCTTGAAAAATTCAGGAGTACCGAATCCGGAAAACCCGTAAAACAACATATAAAGAAGCGTTCCGCCGGCAAGCGGCACAAAAACACCTGAGCATGCAATTGCCAGAGCCTTCGGTCCCGTTTTGATTAAGTCCTTGATATTGGTTTCAAGACCCGCACAGAACATTAAAAGAATAACGCCGATTTCCGCCATCTGCGAAATAAACGGTGTAATCTCCACCCAGTCTAAAAGACAGGGTCCGAGAACCAGACCGGCCACGATTTCACCCGCTACCTGGGGCGCTTTTAATTTTCTGGCAAGAAGCCCGAACAGCTTGGCGAAAATAATGATTATCGCCAGATCCTTACAAATTTCATATGCCTGC
The DNA here is from genome assembly GCA_900313265.1 of uncultured Lachnospiraceae bacterium. Taxonomy (GTDB): domain Bacteria; phylum Bacillota; class Clostridia; order Lachnospirales; family Lachnospiraceae; genus UBA3766. Next base: position 1,180 of record OMRN01000074.1, read on the forward strand.
ATATCACTTATTACCTTCTGATTTCTTTATAATCATTAACCTGTATTTATTTAATTATTGTTAATACACTTTCAATACGCTTTAAAATGCGCTTTATCTGCGCTTTAGATTTCCCGTCACTTCTTAATAAACAAAGATATAATCCATAAAATTACGAGAAATACCGGCTGATGGATTAAATATACCCAAAGCGAATATCTTCCGAGGAAGGTTACCGGCTCAATCCGGATCTTCATAATCTTCAGGGAATTAATCTTCTCTCCAATCCATCCGTAAAGGGAAAATCCGCTCATAAATAAGAAAAACCACGGCATCAGCGGAAAATAATCCGAGGACTGAAAAGTTGCATTCGGAAAACCGATAAATGCCGTAACCATCGCCAAAACGGGATTTTTCGCTTTATACAAAAAGTCCGGATAGTAAAAAAGCGGATGTCCGTAAATTCCCGCATATCCGGCATACATATGTATTGTCAGGAAAAAGCACAGTAAACATGCGAAGAAAAATACCGGTGCGTTTTTCTTATTGACAATCTTCCTAAAGGGAACCGACAGAAGCATCGATGCTCCGATCAACGTCAGGACACCGAAATAAATCGGAATAAAACCGCCTTTTGTCATGATTCCGGCAAGTACCGTCGAAGCCGTTATGGCAAGTCCTGCTGCCGATACGATAAGTCCGCGCTTTAACGTCTTTTTTCCCATAAAAGCACAGTATCCGGAGAGAAAAATAAAGGTTCCGCGAACCAGCTGTCCGAATACGTGGTATCCGAACGAATAGGTATATTCCGGATCGATTCCGAGCATAGTGGGAAGATCGTAGTTAATATGAATTAAAAACATGCCCAGAATAGCCATGCCGCGAATCGTATCCAGTAAATATAAACGCTTCTTCTGTTCCATTATTTCCTTTTCCTCTGATTTTCCACTTTAAGTCTTTACCGTGGATATGTCAAGAAAAAATCCCGGACGCCTATGTGAAAGAACGGAGCAGCTTATGCTGCCCCGTCATCATTCATAATTTTCCCAAAATATCTTTCAATGAATATCCGCCTTTAAGAGGTTTTTATTCATCACTTCCCCCGTTGCCTTCATCATCGTCTTCGTCCTGCTCTACGGGGAAGATTAAATTCTCTTCTGCGGGATCGTCATCCGGATCTACCTGGACTTCCTCAAGAGCCTCTTCGATATCATCGAATTCCTGGTTTCCGTCACTGATCTTCTCTCTGACCTTGGCAATCTTGGCTACGGTAACTTTCTTATCTAAGTTAATCAGTTTAACACCTGAGGTATGACGGCCGATGGTGGAAATATCGCCCATCGGAATCTGAATAATTACACCGGCAGAGGTAATAATCATGATTTCATGATCGTCGTTTACAGCCTTTACACCGACGAGATTTCCGGTTTTTTCGGTAATCTTGTAACATTTCACTCCCTTACCGCCACGATGCTGGATATTGAATTCTTCCAGTCTGGTTCTCTTACCGATACCGCGCTCGGAAACAACAAGTAAGGAATCTCCCTGATGGTCAAGCTGCATTCCGACGATTTCATCCTGATCGTTTAAGTTCATGCCGATAACACCCATACTGGAACGTCCGGTGGAACGCACATCGGTTTCCTTGAAACGGATACACATACCGAATTTGGTTACTAAGAAGATTTCGGTATCTTTATCCGTGGATTTTACTTCGATTAATTCATCATCGTCACGCAGATTTATGGCAATCAGACCGCTCTTCCTTATATGGGAGAATTCGCTGAGCGGCGTTTTCTTTACGGTACCCTTTCTGGTTACCATGAACAGATTTCGCTCTTCCTCCATGTCCTTAATCGGAATGATAGCCGAAATCTTTTCGCCCGGATTAAGCTGAAGAAGATTGATGATTGCAACTCCTCTGGATGTTCTTCCGGATTCGGGAATTTCATACGCTTTCATGCGGTATACCCGTCCGAAATTGGTAAAGAACATAATATAATGATGCGTCGTGGTCATCAAAAGATCTTCGATATAATCATCTTCAATCGTCGTCATTCCCTTAATTCCGCGGCCGCCTCTGTGCTGGGATTTAAAGTTATCCACCGTCATTCTCTTCACGTAACCTAAAGAGGACATGGCAATAACGGTATTCTCGTTCGGAACCAGATCTTCGGATGAAATATCATATACATCATAACCGATGGAAGTACGTCTCGGATCCGCATATTTATCACGAATGGCAAGGATTTCATCCTTGATGACACCGAGAAGAACTTTCTCATCCGCTAAAATTCCGCGTAAGTATTCGATTCTGGCAAGTAGTTCTTTATGTTCGTTTTCGAGTTTTTCTCTTTCCAGACCGGTCAGTGTACGAAGCTTCATTTCCACGATTGCATTCGCCTGAATCTCCGTTAAATCAAAGCGGTCCATCAACGTCTGTTTTGCAACGGGAACATTCTCGCTGCTTCTGATAATCCGGATTACTTCATCGATATGGTCAAGAGCAATTAACAGACCCTGTAAAATATGATCTCTCTCAAGAGCCTTATTTAAATCAAACTGTGTTCTTCTGGTAACGACTTCCTTTTGATGATCCAGATAGCAGTTTAACATTTGAAGGAGATTTAATACCTTCGGCTCGTTATCCACAAGCGCAAGCATAATCACACCGAATGTATCCTGCAACTGTGTATGCTTAAACAAATGATTTAACATGATATTCGGATTGACGTCACGCCTGAGTTCAATGACGATACGCATACCTTCACGGTTGGTCTCATCACGTAAATCCGTAATACCGTCCAGTTTCTTTTCCTTTACCAGTTCCGCGATTTTTTCAATCAAACGGGCTTTGTTTACCATATAAGGAAGTTCTGTAACAATGATTCTGTTTTTGCCGTTTGCGAGTGTCTCGATATCGGTAACCGCACGCACACGGATTTTTCCGCGTCCGGTACGATAAGCTTCTTCGATTCCCTTGGTTCCGAGAATCATGGCACCGGTCGGAAAATCCGGTCCCTTCACGATATCCATAAGTTCGTCAATTTCCGTTTCGCGGTCTTCTTTTACATGATTATCAATGATTTTTACAACCGCATCGATGGTTTCACCTAAATTGTGAGGCGGAATATTGGTTGCCATACCAACCGCAATACCGGTTGTTCCGTTTACCAAAAGGTTCGGAAAACGGGAAGGAAGAACGGTCGGTTCTTTTTCCGTTTCATCGAAGTTCGGTATAAAATCAACGGTATCTTTATTAATATCCGCTAAAAGTTCGGTAGCGATTTTGGAAAGACGTGCTTCGGTATAACGCATGGCTGCGGCGCCGTCTCCGTCGACCGAACCGAAGTTTCCGTGACCGTCTACCAGGACATTTCTCATCGACCATTCCTGTGCCATATTAACCAAAGCACCGTAAATGGAGGAGTCACCGTGAGGATGGTATTTACCCATCGTATCACCAACGATACGCGCCGATTTACGATGAGGTTTGTCCGGAGTATTTCCGAGTTCAAGCATTGCATAAAGGATTCTTCTCTGAACCGGTTTTAAGCCGTCCCTTACATCCGGAAGTGCACGTGCCGCGATAACGCTCATGGCGTAATCGATATAGCACGTTTCCATGGTATTTTTTAAATCCACCTGTTCTATCTTGTCATATGTCAGGTCTTCCATTGAATTAACTCCTTATATTAAATATCAGATATCCAGATTCTTTACAAATTTTGCATTCTCTTCAATAAATTCACGTCTCGGCTCAACCTTGTCTCCCATCAGAATGGTAAAGGTAAGATCCGTTTCGGATTCCACTTCTCCGTCCATGGTGACACGTTTTAAAATTCTTCGCTCCGGATCCATTGTAGTTTCCCAAAGCTGTTCGGCATCCATTTCACCAAGACCTTTGTAACGCTGAATCTTATTATTGTTGTCACGTCCGACCTCGGAAAGAATGTTGTTTAATTCATCATCCGAATAGGCATACCAGATTTTTTTGTTCTTCTCAAGCTTATAAAGCGGAGGAGTTGCAAGATATACATGACCCTGTTTAATTAATTCCGGCATGAAGCGGTAAATAAAGGTTAATAAAAGTGTGCTGATATGAGCACCGTCCACGTCGGCATCGGTCATGAGAATAATCTTGTGATAACGAAGTTTTGAAATATCGAAATCATCATGAATACCGGTACCGAAAGCCGTAATCATGGCTTTGATTTCCGCATTTGCATAAATTTTGTCCAATCTGGCTTTTTCTACATTCAGAATCTTACCGCGAAGCGGAAGAATTGCCTGTGTTGCACGGCTTCTGGCGGTTTTTGCGCTACCGCCCGCGGAATCTCCCTCGACAATATAGATTTCACAGTTTTCCGGATTTTTATCGGAACAATCCGCAAGTTTTCCGGGAAGTGCCATACCTTCAAGAGCCGTTTTTCTTCTGGTTAAATCTCTTGCCTTTCTGGCTGCCTCTCTCGCACGCTGTGCCAGAATGGATTTTTCACAGATAATTTTAGCTACGGTAGGATTCTGCTCCAAATACCAGGTAAGCTGTTCGCTTACAATGGAATCTACTGCCAGACGCGCTTCGGAATTGCCCAGTTTCTGTTTGGTCTGACCTTCAAACTGGGGATCTTCAATTTTAATGGATATAATGGCAGTCAGTCCTTCACGAATATCCTCACCGCTTAAATTTGCCTCGGAATCTTTCAAAAGTTTGGAATTTCTTGCATAGTCGTTAAAGGTTTTCGTTAATGCATTTCTGAAACCGGCAAGATGAGTTCCTCCCTCGGGAGTCGTAATATTGTTTACAAAGCTGTAAGTACTTTCATTGAAGGAATCATTATGCTGAATGGCAACTTCCACATAAACACCGTTTTTGGATCCTTCGAAGTAAAGCACATCCGAATAAAGAGGAGTTTTTCCTCTGTTTAAATAGGTTACGAATTCCTTGATACCGCCTTCGTAATGGAAAGATGATTCTTTTCCTTCTCCTCTTTCGTCCTTTAAGGAAATGCGGATTCCTTTTGTTAAAAATGCGGTTTCACGAAGTCTGGTACGAAGAGTATCGTAATCATAAACCGTATCTTCAAAAATCTCCGGATCCGGAGAAAACGTTACCTTTGTTCCGGTATGTTCTTCTTCACAGGTACCGATTTCTTTAAGAGGAAAACATACTTTTCCGCGCTCATAGCGCTGCATATAAACTTTTCCTTCACGACATACTTCCACTTCAAGCCAGGTAGAAAGAGCATTAACTACGGATGCACCTACACCGTGAAGTCCGCCGGATACCTTATATCCTCCACCGCCGAATTTTCCGCCGGCATGAAGTACCGTAAATACAACTTCTACCGCAGGTTTTCCCGCTTTATGGTTTATATCGATCGGAATTCCTCTTCCGTCATCCACTACCGTAATGGTATTATCCTGATGAATTGTTACTTCCACATTGGAACAATAACCGGCCAAAGCCTCATCAATGGAATTATCCACAATTTCATATACCAGATGATGTAAACCGGTAGTTGAAGTACTGCCGATATACATTCCGGGTCTTTTACGAACCGCTTCGAGTCCTTCAAGTATCTGGATTTGATCTCCGCCGTATTCCTGTCCTGCTCCCATTTGTGCCTCCGTAAATAGTTGTATAACTTTATCTTTTTTATCCTGTTATTGTCAAAAATATTTAACCGTTCATTTCTTCTACTTCGCCGTCATGAACCTTATACACTTTATTAATCTGAAACCGGTTATTTACGAATTCATCCAGTCCCGTACAGGTGATGATTGTCTGAACATCACCGATGGAATTAAGAAGTGTATTCTGTCTTGACGAATCCAGTTCCGATAAAACATCATCCAGTAAAAGAATCGGAACATCCTTCGTTATTCTTTTCACCAGTTCCACTTCGGCCAATTTTAAGGAAAGAGCAGCCGTTCTCTGCTGTCCCTGTGAACCGAATTTTCGAATATCTATTCCGTTAATTTCAAAAATAAAATCGTCACGATGCGGACCTGTGGAAGTGATTTTTGACTTTATATCCCTGTCCTTGGAATCGTTTAATTTTCTTTCGTAATCCTCAATTGTTGTATCCGGATCATAGATAATCTTTATTTCTTCCTTACCGCCCGAAAGTTTATTATGAATATCATAAATAATTTCATTTAACTGGGAAACGAACTGGATTCTTCTTTCGATTACCTTGCTTCCGTAAGAAATCAGCTGATTATCCCATATATCCAGAGTACTTTTCAATTCCGGTTTAAAGAATATTTCTTTTAAAAGAACATTTCGCTGGTTAATGATTTTATTATAATTATTCAGATTATAAAGATAAAAAGGATCCAGCTGGCAAAGTTCCATATCCACGAATTTTCTCCGGTAAGCGGGACCGTCCTGGATAATTCTTAAATCTTCCGGCGAAAACATAACCACATTTACCGTACCGAGTACATCCGCAGCTTTGCTTACTTTTTCAAGATTAACGGATATACCTTTTGATTTATTCTTACGGATATGCATGTCAATCCGGATATTCTCATCATTTTTAACGATAAATCCTCTTACATGACCTTCTTCACCGTCAAAAATGATTACGTCTTTATCTTTGGCTCCTTTGTAGGATTTGGTAATTGCCAGATAAAAAACAGCTTCCAGAATATTGGTTTTGCCCTGACCGTTATCTCCGAAAAGGATTGTGGTTTTTTCATCAAAATCAATTTGTAAGGATTTATAATTTCTGAAATTATCGATTTCCAGTCTTTTAATGTACATTTATTATCCGGCCTTTAAACTCTACCACATCGCCTTTTTTTATTTTCTTGCCGCGTTCGGACGCTGTTTCACCGTTCACTTTTACATTACCTTCCATTATTTCGAATTTGGCATCCGAACCGTTATCAATCAAATCGGCTGCTTTCATCAGCTGACACAATTTGATATATTCACCTTTTAATATAAAATCTTCCATTTCTTTATCATCCTATGCATCCGCACTTAAATTAACCGGAAGAATCATATAGGTATAACTGTCTTCATCATCCCTGATAAA
>OMRN01000230.1 GCA_900313265.1 uncultured Lachnospiraceae bacterium
GACCGGACGCAGAACGGCATGCCCGTCTTCCACATGGTCCGTCACCTGAAAACCTTCTTCCATCAAAAGTTTAATCCGGTTGGCAATTACCATGCTCTGCCATATCGTCTTATCCTTAATGGGAGTCTCCTTCCACTTATCCGCATTCAGAACCAGAAGTTCACTCCGGTAATCGGCATTGGCCTCACCGTAATACTTTGCCCCATATGAAAGTGCGGCATTTTCATCATAGTCGATTTCCCCGACGCTTTCGTGCATGCAGTCTTTCATGACACGGTTTACGCTTTCAAGCACTTCCGTCCGGCTTCGGAAATTCGAAGAAAGATCGATGCGTACATCCCTTTTGCTTTGGTCCATGGAAAAACTGTTATATTTTTTCCGGAAAATCTCCGGCCTGGCAAGACGGAACCGGTAAATACTCTGCTTGACATCGCCCACCATAAAACGGTTTCCCTTATCCTCCGTAATATTCGAAACCGCTTCTAAAAGTGTTTCCTGAATATAATTGCTGTCCTGGTATTCATCGACCATGACTTCTTCAAAATACCGCCGGTAGCCTTCGGCAACTTCCGTGCGTATATTTTCCCCGTTTTCCCTGCGGATCAGTATTTTTAAAGCGAAGTGCTCCATGTCGGAAAAATCGATTAAATTTTTCTTTCTCTTGTTTTCCCCGTAAATCCGGTACAGGTTCTCCGAAAGTTCCAGCAGTTTTTGCAAAACGGCTGCGGTTTTGACATCATCCGCACAGGCTTCTTCAAAAGGCAGCAGATACAGTTTTGCGATTATTTTCTCCGACAGAATTTTCTTATAGCGGTCACGGACGGATTTGACATATTCCCGGTACGGGGATTCTTTTTCCGTTCCGAGCCGGGGGAACGAATGCGCGGCGTGTATTTTTCCTCTTTCCTTAAGTCCGTTCGCCGCAAGCAGGGATTCCACATAGGAAAAATCCTCCTTCAGTGCGGGAAGGTATTTTTTCGGTCCGGCATCACTTTCGGATAAGGCAATCATATCCCGGATTTCGCTTTGGATGTCCGATAAAAGTTCCGTCTCGTAGCGGAAGGCATAGGCATACGCTTCTCCTTTTTCAGGCGACTCCGGGAAGGAAGCAAGCTTTAATTTCATTTCTTCGAACCAGTCTTCGGGGAACGGCTCGGACTGTACCGCATAATGCACTTTCTTTAACACATCATTCAGTGCGGTATCGTAAAATCCCGGTGTAAAATGGTCCCATAAAAGTTCATAGCCTTCCCGGTCGTTTTGCTGCATTTCCGAAACCGCCTGCTCAATGGATTCCTCCAAAATCAGTTTCGTTTCCTCATCGGCAGCCACACGAAAAGAAGGATCGATTCCGATGGCGTCAAAATGATTGCGGATTAAATAAAGACAGAATCCGTGCACGGTCATAATCAGTGCCGTATGAACCAGGGTCTGCTGTTTGCGTAAATGCACGTTTCCCGGCTCCTTCAAGAGCCGTTCGGAGATTGCTTTTCCGATTCTTTCACGCATTTCACCGGCCGCCGCATCGGTGAATGTCACGATTAACATCCGGTCAATGGACACCGGATGTTTATCATCGCATAAACGGTCCACAATACGCGCCGTTAAAACCGCGGTTTTTCCGCTTCCCGCCGCTGCCGATACCAAAACGTTCCTGTCTCTGATTTCAATGACCTGCTCCTGCGCAGGTGTATATTTAATTTCACTCATAATGATTTGTCTCTCTTAACGATTTCCGGTTCCTTTATCCAACCCTGCCTCCCGGCTTACTCATCTTCGCCCGGCTTACTCCTCTTCGCTCTTTGGCTCTTCCGTCCCGTCCGCGCCCTTTCGGACCGCATATCCCGGAAGCCTTGCGTCGAATCCGCAGGAAGAACGAAATGCACAGTATTCACACGCATTGTAACTATCCCCGCATACAAGCGGACTGACATCGATTTTGCCGGATAAAATCTCTTTTGCAAGGCTTTCGACCTTTTCATCGGCCTCGGCTAAAATCTTTTGCATCTCTTCTTCGTTTTTTACCGCCCGGTTTCCGGTTTTTCCGTTCGCCGCTCCGTCTTTATAGGTTGCCGGAATCACTTCGCTTTTTCCGTCCTTATGCTCACGCTCGAGGTGCCCTAACGTCGCCTCGTCCCCGGAAAGGAGTCCGGTCGGACGGAGTGCGATGTTTCGTTCGCTTTCCCTCTTCTCTTCCGATTCGTCGTAACTTTCGAAGAAAGGATCCTGCATGCGGCAGTAGAACATGGCCCCCGGTTTCACCGTTTTGTCCGGATGGTCGGTCGCATATTTCTTTACCGCCTCGCTTAAATAAACAGCCGTCTGGAGCTGTACACCCGCATGGAACAGTTCTTCTTCGAAATCTTTCGATCCGGTCTTGTAATCAACGATTTTGACATAGGCGGTATCTTCTCCGGTGAAAGTGTCGACACGGTCGATTTTTCCGACAAGAAGTGCCCCCGGATCCGATAAAAGCCGTTTAAACTCCTGTTCATACGAAGCCGGCACGAAATCTCCCTTCGAAAGCTGGTTCTTTAAAACGGCCACCGATCGTTTCAGGATTCGTCTGACCTGTTTTTCCATGAATTCGCTTCCCGCTTCCTCCTTAAAAATTCCGTCACGGTAGGAAGAAAGCAGCTGTTCCGTCAATACATCGATGATTTCCTCCGTCTTTTTAAGGGAAATCAGGGCAAAATCCTCATGGTTTTCCCTGCAGTATTTTCCGAATAATTCGAGAGTCTTGTGAGAAATGTTTCCGAGATCGCTTGGATCAATCTCCCCCGTTTCCCTCTCCTGTAATCCGAGTCCGTATCTTAGGAAATGTGCATAGGCACATCCCGCAAACCGCTCAAGGCTGCTGACGGAACACTCCATGATTTCGCCGTACAAAGCGGAGGCAACGGACTGTTCGAGTTTTGTCGGATTGTAGCTTGAAAACGCGTTTTCGACCGTTCTTTTAACCCACTTTTCATTTTCCGGATCCGCACATAAAACGGCATACAGTTTCTTTACGTATTCCGTTTCTTTCCCGGACATGTATCCGTTTACATACTCCGAAAGAAAGGCAACGAATTCGCTCTTTAAATCCTTTTCGGACAGAATATTATGTTCGTCGAAGGTCTTTTCGATATCCGTTTCATCGATACGGGCAAGTTTCCCCGTTTCGTCCGAAACGGAAAGGGCGGGAAACATTTTCTTAAGCTCGCCGATTAAATACGACGGTTTCTTGCTTTCACCGGTTTCCGTCACGGAAAGAAAGGAAAGGTTCAGTTCTTCCGTCGGCTTTGTAAGAATCTGATAAAGATAAAGCTGCTCCGTAAAACTCTCGCCCGCGCGGTCCGGTGCCAGGTCCATTCCCTGACTGATAAGACCGGTTCGTTCCATGTCGGAAATCAGTCCGCCTCCCGCAGATACTGCCGGAATATTTCCGTCGTTAACACCGATAAAAAATAATGCCTTCACATCACCGATCCGGCTGCGGATCAGATCGCAGACCGGAAGCACATCCACGCTTTTCGGAATGATGCCGATGCGGATTTCCCCGTATCCCGTATCGAGAACCTCCGATAGTTCCGAAAGCGAAATTTCCTCATCCCCGATTAACGAAACAATCTGCTCAAAAAGCATCATCACCTCTTTATAAACCTGGGAATATTCAAGCGCCTTTTCCGGATTTCCGCTGTGCTCAAGTTCCTCCGACATCTTCCGGATCCGTTCAAAGGAATCGTTTTCGGTGATGACCTCATAAAGTGCCGTAAGCCACTGTCTTGCCGTGACACTGCGGTTTCCCGAAAGGTCGGTTAAAGGTTTTAACATCTTCGTAAAGCGCCGGCGGCTTTCGTTTAATTCGCCCAGAATTTCCTTTTTCCGAAGTTCCTTTTCTTCATCCGGAAGGGATTTCAGATTCCGGTTCATTTCACGGCTCAGAGCCGTAAAATCTTTCTTCCATTTACCGGCTCCCCTTATGTTCTTTGCCAGAATGTAATTATCGAGTTTATCCGACTCTTCCAAAGTAAACGGTGCAAATGCGCTTTTTAAAAGCGATGCCGTATCCCGGTAGGCATAATCGTTTACGATGACATTTAAAACCGTACGCAGAAAACTCACAAAAGGATTCTTTGTCAGTTCGGTTGTGGCATCCATAAAATACGGGATATCGTATTTCTCAAACTGCTTTTTTAAAACTTTCTCATACTGCGCCAGATCGCCGCAGACCACAGCCATATCGCGGTAGCGATACTGTTTTTCTCTTGCTAAGCGGAATAAATTCTTACAAAGCAGCATGCATTCATGATTCTCGTCTTTGGCCCTGCTTATATGTATTTCTTCCGGTACCCACGGATAGTCCGCTTCTTCCTTCCGAAACAGATTTCTTTCAAGATACGCGATGGACGGCGCATTTTTAAAACGTACGGGTTCACTTAAATACACCGGATTTTTAATTTCCACCTTTGCATTCCCGGCCGCTTCGGACACATCACGGATGGTTTTTTCGCTGAGGAAGAAAAATTCCGCCTTCGAATCCCGCTCATAAGGAAGGGTGATGATAACCTCCTTCGCACAGGACAAAAGTGCTTCGATAACCGTAATCTGAATCGGCGTAAAGCCGGTAAAACCGTCAAAAACAATTACGCTTCTCTTAATCAGTCCGGAAAGGGGAATCCTTTCGGCCAGACAGTATAAAGTCTCCTCTTTTGTCGTATATTGATTTGCCAAAGCCTCCTCAAAACCGTTATATAAAAGCAGAAAATCCTCCAGTTTATATTTCAGCGCGGGGTTTAGGGAAAGCGTTTCGATATAATGATTTAAATCCGACGGGCGGATTCCGTACGTCATGAATTCGGACAGCACGGATTTGACTTCCTTCGTAAATCCGGGCGAATGAATTCCCTTTTTTAACACTTTCAGTTCATTTTCCTTTTCATGTATAACCCGCCTTAAAATCAGGCATTTCCCCAAATCGTCCAAAAGGGTTCTCTCCGGTTTTCCCACTTCGGAGAAAATCCGGTGCGTCAGTCTGCCGAAACTTAAGACATCAATATTAAGAATACCGCCGTCGGGACTTGCCCCCGTCATAATCATCTGCGTCTGCATGGTAAACTGATCCGGCACAATCATCAGGTAATCGTTTTCCCGATGGCATGCGGCTTCTTCAATCATCCGTTTTTGCACATACGTGCTTTTTCCGTATCCGCTTTTTCCGAGAACAAACTGTAAACTCATTCTTTTCTCCTGAAATTAATTAATTGGGCTAAGGAGAGTCCTTCTCCCTGCACTCCGGGCGCTTATCGTACAGGCACGGTTCACGCCTGCCTTATCGCGCAAATGAAAAACCACTCTTATTATACTATAACAAGAGTGGCTTCGCATTTAACTTATTGTTTATTTTTTCTTACTGCAGGGCATCGCAGATGGCCGCATACAGTCCTTCGATATTGGAAAGCTTGACTTCGTTGAAAATAAGCACATATCCCAAAAGGAGAAGGTTATTATCAACCCTTGCGCTTTCGTAATCGTTTGCCTTGCAGAATTCGAGCGAATACATGCTGATCTGCTTTCTGGCATATTTTACACGGGTTTTTACCACATCGATGTCGCACTGGAGGTATTTTTCCAAATCGGCATCTTCAAATCCGTCATAGAAGTATGCAAGGCCGGTCAGTGCATGCACGGGATCGAGGGTATTGATAAAACTGGCCGCAAGATTGGCAACTTCGGATTCGTTTAAGGTATTGGTTCCGCGGACATATTCCTCCACACCCGGATATTCGTCATATTCGCCGTTTTCCTCACCGATTAACTGGTTTGCGCAGTTTACGTTCACCCAGTCTACCAGGTGCTGGTATAAAATGTCATTATACCATTTGGTCGTATTCTCCGGCTTGTCGAGACGCTCTAAGTTAATGAACATGGCCTTGTAAATCTTGACCATCATTCTGGCCGTCTCCTCATCGTTTCCGATCACCAGTTTTGTATGAAAATACATATCGTTTACGGTATTGATATAGAAACCCTGAAATGCATCCACATCCCCTGCAAGCAGGCGTTTCATTACCATACGAAGTTCATAGGTGAATACCATTTCTTTTTCTCCCTTAAAAAAGACTCCCCCATGTGTGTTAAATTTTTATAAACACACCCACTAATATTTTAACAATTTCCCGTTATTTTGCAATTCCTTTTTCAAACTTTGCCGTCAAAGGGGCAAATGGATGTTATACCTTCTCCACAACGGAAATTCCGAAGGATCCCGGGCCGCAGCTGATAGCAACCACCGGAGACGTCTGTTCGAAATAAATGGCATTGAACTTCTCTTTTTTCTCGATTTCCGCCCGGATCCATTCCATTTCCTTCTTCGTAAGACCCACATGATTGACAAAAAGCACCGTATGGTCGGCTTTGAATCCCGAAAGACTCTTTTTGATATATTTCTTCCAGACTCTTTCCCTGGA
>OMRN01000448.1 GCA_900313265.1 uncultured Lachnospiraceae bacterium
ACAGCTTTTTGCCTATGTGCGTAACAAAGGAAAGAACATCACCTTAATCGGTGAAGGATACGAGAGTTTCGTATATTACTGGATGGGTATCTGGCGAGGATACGGCATGCATGACGCTACCTGGCGAGGCAAATTCGGCGGACAGATTTACAAAACAAGCGGTTCGCACGGATGTATCAACCTGCCGCTTTCCTTCATCAAGGATTTCTATCCCGAAGTGGAAGTAGGCACACCGCTGATTATGTTCTATGAGCCCGAAGAATCCGACAAGATTCTGGAAGAGCAGGCAAGGAAAGAAGAAGCGGCAAGGCAGGCCGAAGCCGCCAGAAAAGCGGCCGAAGAAGCGGAGAGACAGCGTCAGGAACAGGAAGCGGCCGAAAATCCGGATAACCCGAACCCGGAAAATCCGGAGAATCCGAATCCCGAGCCTCAGCCCGAACAGCCTCCCGAGCAGCCGCCGGAAACCCCGCCCGAGAATCCGGAAGGATAACATGATTTTCGGGAAAAGGAATGATAAAAATTTAACAAAATCATTGACGAAGTTTTTTCGGAAGATTACAATAATTCAGGGATTTTAAGAACGTAAAATTATTTCATTTTAAATAAATCCAACCAAGGACGAAGGAGGAGAAGAAATGTCCAGAGTTTACAATTTTTCCGCAGGTCCCGCTGTTTTACCTGAGGAAGTATTAAAAGAAGCAGCAGAAGAAATGTTAGATTACCAGGGAAGCGGACAGTCCGTTATGGAAATGTCCCACCGTTCCAAGGTATATGACAAAATCATCAAGGATGCGGAAGCTGATTTAAGAGAGCTGATGAACATCCCCGACAATTACAAGGTATTATTCCTTCAGGGCGGTGCATCCCAGTTCTTTGCTGAAGTTCCCATGAACATGATGAAGAACAAAAAAGCAGGTTATATTTTAACCGGTCAGTGGGCAAAGAAAGCATTCGCAGAAGCCAAACTTTACGGCGAAGCCGTTGAACTTGCATCCAGTGCGGATAAGACTTTCACCTATATTCCGGACTGCTCCGATCTTCCGATTACGGATGATATGGACTATGTATACATTTGTGAGAACAACACCATTTACGGAACCAAGTATAAAACCCTTCCGAACACCAAGGGAAAAGATCTTGTTGCCGACGTATCTTCCTGCTTCTTATCCGAGCCGGTTGACGTTACCAAATATGCCGTAATTTACGGTGGTGTCCAGAAAAATGTAGGACCTGCAGGCTGTGTTATCGCGATTATCCGTGAAGACCTTATTACCGATGACGTGCTTCCCGGAACTCCGACCATGCTTAAGTGGAAGACCCAGGCCGACAATGATTCCTTATACAACACACCTCCGTGCTACACCATTTACATCTGCGGAAAGGTGTTCAAATGGTTAAAGAAGAACGGCGGGCTTCAGGCTATGAAGGAACTCAACGAAAAGAAGGCTAAAATCCTTTATGATTTCCTTGACGAATCCAAGCTTTTTGTCGGTACCGTTGTAAAAGAAGACCGTTCCCTGATGAACGTTCCTTTCGTATGCAATATCGAAGATGCCGAGAAGAAGGCCGAAATCGAAGCGAAGTTTATCAAAGAAGCTACCGAAGCCGGATTCGTAAACTTAAAGGGACACAGAACCGTCGGCGGTATGAGAGCAAGCATTTACAATGCAATGCCGATCGAAGGTGTTGAGAAGCTTGTTGAATTTATGAAGAAATTTGAAAAGGAGAATCTGTAATGTTTCAGTATCATTGCTTAAATCCCATTGCACAGGTGGGTCTTGATAATTTTGATGCAAATTATGCAAAAACCGATGATGTAAATGCCGCTGAAGGAATTTTAGTCAGAAGTGCCGTAATGCACGAGATGGAGTTTTCCGACAACCTTCTTTGTGTGGCACGTGCCGGCGCAGGTGTTAACAATATTCCTCTTGATGTTCTTGCCGAGAAAGGTGTTGTCGTATTCAACACTCCCGGAGCAAACGCAAACGGCGTTAAAGAACTTGTTATTGCAGGCATGCTGCTTGCATCCCGTGATATCGTAGGCGGTATCGAATGGGTGAAGGAAAACGTTTCCGACGAGAATATCGGAAAAACCGCAGAGAAGGCTAAGAAAGCATTCGCCGGTACCGAAATCGAAGGAAAGAAGCTTGGTGTTATCGGCCTCGGCGCTATCGGCGTTAAGGTTGCCAATGCCGCAAAGTCTCTGGGAATGACCGTTTACGGATATGATCCTTATCTTTCCGTAAATGCCGCATGGCATTTAAGCCGCGACATCATCCATGTAAAAGATCTCGACGAGATTTACGCAAACTGCGATTTTATCACGATTCATGTACCCGCCATGGATTCCACCAAGGGCATGATCAACAAGGAAGCCTTTGACAAGATGAAAGACGGTGTGATTTTATTAAACTTTGCACGTGACGTTCTTGTAAACGAAGCAGACTGTTTAGAAGCCATCAAGGCAGGCAAGGTTCGCAAATACGTTTCCGATTTTGCCAATTCCACCACAGCAGGAAAAGAAGGATGCATCGTAATTCCTCACCTCGGAGCATCCACCGAAGAATCCGAAGATAACTGCGCTAAGATGGCCGTTAAGGAAATGAAGGATTATCTTGAGAACGGAAACATTACCAATTCCGTAAATTATCCGAACTGCGACATGGGCATCTGCTCCAAGGCAGGACGTGTAGCCATTTTCCATAAGAATATTGCCAACATGATTACCAAATATACCGCATTATTCGGTGAGAAGGGCATCAATATTTCCGATATGACCAATAAGTCCAAAGGCGATTTTGCTTACACCATGCTGGATGTCGAAGCTCCTTTAACCGATGAAATCATCGCCGAATTAAAAGCAATCGACGGCGTATACCGAGTACGTAAGGTAAAATAATCCGAAAGAGGATATGATTTATATCGAAGCATATTTACCGGGCAGGAATAGTTCCTGCCCGCTGTTTTTATATGGAATTTTGTCTGGATGACATTATCCGGGTGCCTGTCACTTTTGGGTCAAAAGTGCCTGTCACCCGTTCACGCTCGTGTCCAAACGAAACAATTACTTGATAACAGACGCTAAGAAGGGTATAATTATATTGGTTTTTTTTCGAGAAATTCATAGAAAAACGGAGTCATTTTTCACCGGATTTCAAGAAAAATACATTCAAAACACTCAACTTTAAACGGAGGATTATTCATGGCAACCATCAGACCCTTTCGGGGAATCCGCCCGAATGTCGGATATGAAGTAAGAATCGCGGCACTTCCTTACGATGTATACAGTTCCAAAGAAGCAAGAGAAAAAGTGAAAGACAATGCATTGTCATTTTTAAATATTGACCGTGCGGAAACACAATTTCCGGAAGGAACGTCGCCGTATGACGATAAAGTTTACAATAAAGCAAAAGAACTTTTCGATACCCAGTGCAAGGAAGGGTACTATATCAAAGATGATGTGCCCTGTTATTACGTATATGAGCTTGTTATGAACGGCCGTTCCCAGACAGGGCTTGTTGCATGCGCATCGATTGATGATTATTTAAACAATATCATCAAAAAACACGAAAATACACGCGCGGATAAGGAAGAAGACCGCATCC
>OMRN01000079.1 GCA_900313265.1 uncultured Lachnospiraceae bacterium
GTTGCTTATGAAGAAGAACTGAAGGCTCTCGGCGGCAGGATATTCAAAATTTCACCGAGAAGTTCCAACCCGCTTAAGTTTAAAAAAGAACTGGATGCGGTATTTAAGGAACATGCAGGTGAATGGAACGCCGTCTGGGTGAATGTATGCAGCCTTGCCAATATCGATTATTTAAAAACCGCTAAAAAATACGGAATCAAAAGACGCATCATTCACAGCCACAATTCCGAGAACATGGACTCGGCTCTTCGCGGCAGGCTCCATGAAATGAATAAAAAAAAGATTGACTTATATGCGACGGATTTCTGGGCCTGCTCGAAAGAAGCCGCAAAATGGTTTTATAAAGAGGAACTGCTTGATAAAGCCGTTATTATAAAAAACGCAATCGATGTCGAACGCGTCCGTTTCGATGAGGAGAAAAGGGAGAAAATCCGGAAAGAACTCGGGGCGGATAACCGGTTTGTCATAGGAAACATCGGAAGACTCCATTTTCAGAAAAATCAGATGTTTGCACTGGATGTTTTTAAAGAGTATTTAAACGTAAATCCCAATGCAATGATGGTATTTGTCGGAGAAGGGGAAGACCGGAAGAAACTTGAAGAAAGATGTACGGAACTGGAGATTGCGGATAAGGTGAGACTGGTCGGAATAAAAAGCGATATCGGCGCATGGCTTTCCGCTTTTGATGTATTTTTCTTTCCGTCGGTTTTCGAAGGCTTGAGTATAGCTCTTTTGGAAGCCCAGGCAAACGGGGTTCCGGTTCTGGCTTCGAAAAACGTTATTCCAAAAGAAGTTCGTTTAAATGAAAATTTCGTTTTCGCGGACCTCAAAAATGATAAAGCGGGAGAATGGGCCGCTCTTCTGGAAACAGCCAGAATAAAACTAAAACGTGTGGAATTTGAAACCGTGTATGAGAATTTTAAAGAAAACGGATATGAAATAACGGGTGAAGCGAAGAAACTGGAAGAAATGCTTTTATAAAAACGGATAAAAGTATTTTAACCTTTAACCGGATATATGGTAAAATAACAGGTATCGATTCCGATTTGAAAGTAATAAGGAGGTACGGGGGTATTATGAAGAAAATGAAAAGACTTTTAAGCCGCATAATGGTTGCGATGCTTCTTATAAGCATGATTTCATCCTATGCTACGCCGGTTTATGCAGCGGGTACTTTATATGATGCCGGGGTTACGGAAAATGAACCTGCTTCGGAAGACATAACAGATGATGAAAAGGATGAAGAAATCTCCGAGGAAACAGACTCCGATGCAGAGGACGTTTCGGAGAAAGAATCAGAAGATGCATCCGAGGAAACCGGTTCCGAGGAAGATACATCCGAAGAATCTGCATCCGAAGAAGCGACCTCCGAAAAAGATCCGAAAGACGTTGACGATGAGGATGAAATGCTTCGGGACGGAGATATTCCGATTGACTCGGATCATTTCCCGGATCCGGATTTTAACATGTATGTATACTCTCATTTTGGCGGCGGTGACGATGTTCTGACCGAAGCGGAAAGAAATGCGGTTGAGGAAATCGATGTTTCCGGGTTCAGATTAAATAATGTAAAGGGAATCGAATACTTCCCGAATCTGAAAACCCTTGACTGTTCCGGGAACAATATTGAAGAACTGGATTTTTCGAAGAATACGGCACTGACAAAGTTAAATATTATCGATAACAAAATTACCTCGATTAGTTTTGATGCAAATACAAATATTGAAGAACTGTATGTCGGAAAGAATCCTCTTGGCAGTCTGGATGTTTCCGTACTCTCGAACCTGAGGAAACTGGAATGCAGATGCTGCAATCTTCAGTCCCTGGATGTAAGTCAAAACCACGAACTGACGTCGTTGGTATGCGACGGAAATAATCTGACGAAACTTGATATAAGCAAACTTGAAGATATGCTTGAAAGCATGCAGGATAGTGTCAGATACAAGGATTTCGGTTCTTACGATCCGTGGGGAGGTTACATCGGGACCTGTACGGCTTATCTGATTGATGCGGAACTTAAGACGGTGCTTTATGTTGATGAGGACACCACTTTAGTGCCGAGTTACGAAGAAATCATGGCAGCTCTTGATGAGTACAGCGTCACATTTATTGTTGATGATAATTACGAAACGATTAAAGTAAAAAAAGGCGATAAGGCAAAAAAGCCGGTTCCGAACCCCGTAAAGGACGGTTATATTTTCAGCGGCTGGTTTGCCGATATTGCACATACTGTTCTGTATGATTTCGATACTCCCTTAAACTGTAATATTTCTCTCCGTGCGGGATTCGATGTGGGAACGGTTAAAATCCATACGGTTTATTATATCGACGGAAGCACGACTTATCGTACCGTTCGTGTGGCAAGAGAGGATGTGGTAGAGGACATTAAACTGCCGGATAAGGGAAGTGTTACTTTTGTCGGATGGTACAGGGATACGGATTTTACCCAGAAATATGATTTCTCCACTCCGGTTACTTCCAGTTTTAAACTGTATGCAAAGTGGAGCAATGACTACTCTAAATGGACCGTTAA
>OMRN01000051.1 GCA_900313265.1 uncultured Lachnospiraceae bacterium
AGATTGAAGAAGCGGGATTCATGCCCGGAAAGGATATT
This sequence comes from uncultured Lachnospiraceae bacterium, assembly GCA_900313265.1. Lineage (GTDB taxonomy): Bacteria > Bacillota > Clostridia > Lachnospirales > Lachnospiraceae > UBA3766. The sequence continues at coordinate 39 of OMRN01000051.1, forward strand.
GTAATCATATCCATTGACGGAGGCCAGGATGCCATCGATGTTTTAAAAGCGGGAAAAATCAACTGCGTGGTGGAATGCACTCCGAAACTCGGAAAAGAAGTCATGGAAACGGCCATTAAATTAAAAAACGGCGAAACGGTGGAACCGGTGATTCATCCGGAGGAACAGGTTTTTTCAGACGAGCAGGATTTATCGAATCTGGCACCGAGAGGTTACTAAGATGGACCGGATTAAAAAAGAAAAAAGTATACTCGGTGCGATTAACGATTTAAGCCACCGGCTTGTGCTGATGCTGGTTTTTCCGATTATCATCAGTCTTGTTTTAATGCTTTTTTATGCATGGGAATATCACAGTGCCATTCAGAGAATGGGGCGGATCACGGAACTGAAAACCGTGGTAGCCGATGAAATTCCGGAAAAAGCCTGGAATATCGTAAGCGGAAGGGAAACCTTTCCCCAGAGCAATATCTATAAAGATATCATTGAGGTAAATGAAACCATTGAGGAGGTTACCAGCCAGACCAAGGAAGAAAACCGGCTTTCCCTGATTGTCGCCGGCCGTACGATGGAGACGCTTGAAAATTATGTGGATAAAATCAGGGACAATATCAGTGATGATGTTCCCGTAGTGGAAAACGAAGCGGTACTGGTCGAAGTAAGAGATGTGGCGGCACTGGTCGACAGTATGTTAAATGAATATATTGCCCTCGAAATCACATCGACGGCGAAGATGAGTATGACGTTAAGACTGATTATCATCATTACGGCCATTGTCGAACTTCTGATTGTCATTATTGCCATCTGGGTCAGAAATGTCTCCATGAAATCCACGGCAGCCATGGTAAGAAAACCGATTGAAAAACTCGAAGAGGTTACTTCCGTTTTAGCGGACGGAACCCTGGATGCGAGAATTACGGATACCGAGGTTACGGAACTGAGAAATCTTACCATGCAGGTAAATACCATGGCGGACCATCTCGAAGCCATGATGAAGAAAAGCGAACAGGACGCCAAGAAACTCAGAAAGGCGGAACTTCGTACCCTGCAGGCACAGATTAATCCGCATTTTCTTTATAACACACTGGATGCCATCGTATGGAAAGCGGAGGCGGGCGAAACGGAAGAGGTTATCACGCTTACCAGTTCACTTAGCGATTTTTTCCGAATCTCTTTATCTTCCGGAGCCGACTGGATTCCGCTTAGTCAGGAGAAGAAGCATATTGAGGGATATCTGAAAATCCAACAGACCAGATACCGCGATATTATGAAATATGAGATTGATATTCCGGAAGAAATCGGACATTATTATATTTTAAAGCTTCTTCTGCAGCCGCTTGTGGAAAATGCACTGTATCACGGAATCAAAATCAAACGCGGGGGCGGAACCATTTATGTCATAGCAAGAGAAGAAAGCGGCTATCTGGTTTTCTGCGTAAAAGATACGGGTTGCGGCATGACGCCGGAGCAGCTGGATGAACTGAATAAACGGATTAAGAAAGAGAATCCGATGGTCAGTGAAGGAGGCGGCGGATTCGGTCTTGTAAATGTAAATATGAGAATCCGTTTATACTATAACGAGCCCGAAGGACTGCAGATTACAAGCGGACCGGACGGAACAGAGGTCTGCTTTAAAGTGCCGTGCAGGACAAAAGAGGAGATTACCGAATATGAAAGTATTTCTGGTTGATGACGAAATCGTAATAAGAGAAGGAATCCGTGAATCATTTCCCTGGGAGGATACCCCGTATACTTTAGTCGGAGAGGCACCGGACGGAGAAATGGCGCTTCCGATGATTCGCGATACCAATCCGGATATTGTAATTACCGATATCAAAATGCCCTTTATGGACGGACTGGAACTTTGCAGGACTCTTCGCATGCAGATGCCCTGGGTAGGGATTATTGTCCTTAGCGGTTACGATGAATTCGAATATGCCAGACAGTGCATTCAGTTAGGAGTCCGGGAATATTTGTTAAAACCGATTAATGCGGCGGATTTAAAAGATGTACTCGATAAGGTAAGCCGTCAGATTACCGAAGAGAGAAAACAACTTGAACATGCATCGAGTTTAAGAGCCCGCATGGGAAATGACGGAAAATTCTTAAAAGAAAAATTACTGGGATCCCTGTTTACGGATGAAGCAATGGAAGAGGATGCGGAAGATGTACTAAAACAGCTTGCTTCGATGGGATGTCCTCTTCCGGCGCCTTTTTATACCGTTATTGATGCCGCATTTGAACCGACTGCAACCGGTCAG
>OMRN01000335.1 GCA_900313265.1 uncultured Lachnospiraceae bacterium
CGGGATGCCGCATAAAGCGGAAAGCAGAGCTGATTATCCAGTTTTAATGCATCGTCTTTCTTCATGAGGGATCTCCCAAATCGGCAACAACCGATTTCGCAAATACACGTGCCTGCACGAAATCTTTTTCACCCGGGCGGTAGGGATTTAATATTCCGAATTTTCCATAGCATTTATAGGCATGAGGGTAAAACTTAATTCCGCATTTTTCTGCGGTTTCCTTTACGAATTTTGCCGTGGATTTGCCGGATGCCGATGTGGAGAAAGAAACAATCTGACCGATGGATTCGGCATTATCCTGAATGAATTTCTCAACAGCGGGATCATAAGTAAACGCATAGAGAGAACTTCCAAGGAAAAGAACGTCAGCTTTTTCGCTCATCCCGTCAGCAATGTCAAAGGGAGTGACACCGAGAACTTCGGCAATGGTTTCTGCAATTTTTTTCGTATTACCCGACCGGGTATAATAGGCTACAGCATATTTCATAATCATCCTCCTTACAGTAACGATTCAACCAGTTTGTCCAGTTCATCCATCGAATAGGTGGGTTCGAAACGGGCAACGATATTGCCTTCGCGGTCAACGACAAACTTTGTAAAATTCCACTTAATATTTCCGTTGTTCTTATAATCCTTATCCTGCGATTTGGCAACGCCGGACATCATAAGCGCTTTGGGACCTTTGCCGAAACCATCGAATTTGGTATTGTCGGTAATATATTTCCAAAGAGGAAGGGCATTCTCCCCGTTGACATCCACCTTGGCAAACTGAGGGAAGGTGATGCCGAAACGTCCTTTGCAGAATGTATGAATTTCTTCGTCGGTTCCGGGAGCCTGATTGGCGAACTGGTTGCAGGGAAAGTCCAGAATTTCAAATCCGCGGTCCTTGTATTTGTCGTATATTTTCTGCAAATCCTCATACTGGGGAGTAAAACCGCAGCCGGTTGCCGTGTTTACGATAATCAGAACTTTGCCCCTGTAATCTTCCATGGATACTTCTTCGCCGCGTCTTGTTTTGAATGTGTAATCATAAATGCTCATAAATGGTCCTCCTTTTATCCTATCGGGTGTTTTTATGCAAGATTAAAATCAGTTCACTCAAATTATAAAATCGATTTTATACAATTAAATTATACACAATTAAAAAAGAATTGCAAGTCTTTTTTCATCAATCGGTTATCGCAGGTTCGAATAAAAGGACCTTTTGTCTGCAACGTCATTATGAAAAGAAGTAACAGGAGGGGAGATTGTATTTGTCCGGAAAGAATGGAATATGGTATAATCAATGCAGTTATAAGAAAGATGTGAAAGAGGATGAAATGAAAATACTGGTTACAAACGATGACGGAATCGATTCCCCGCTTTTAAGGAAACTGGCTGTCAGTGCAAAAATTTTCGGCGAAGTCTTTGTGGTAGCACCCGATGTACAAAGAAGCGCTGTTTCCCATGGCTTTACCTATACAAGACCGATTCATGTGAAAGAATATTCCATCGGAATCGATGATATTAAGTCCTATGCCTGTGACGGGCTTCCGGCAGACTGTGTACGTGTGGGAATCAGCAATATTGTGCCGGGAGGACCGGACCTTGTTCTTGCGGGAATTAATAACGGGTATAATATCGGAGCGGATATCCAGTATTCCGGTACGGTGGCAGCGGCCATGGAAGCCGCGTTTGTCGGAATTCAGGCAATAGCGGTATCAAAAGGGGCAAACGGTTCGGATGAACTGGTGGATGAATTTCTTCCCGGTTTACTAAAGGAAAGTATCGCAAACCCTCTGGAACGGAATCAGATATGGAATATCAATTTTCCGGAATGTTCTTTGGCGGAATGCGGCGGAATCCGCAGAGACTGCAGGGTTTCCAAGGATCTGTTTTACGATGACGGATATGATGAGACAGATGGCGGGGATGGAAACAGGGAGTTTGGCATTGTGCCAAGACGAATCTGGAGGGCTACTCCGGGAACGGATCTTGCGGCAATCATCGATCGGTGTGTGTCTGTCGGCATAGTTAATAATATCGGATAAAAGGATGATTTCTATGGTAAAAAAACAGCGTCCCTTTAATATTTTCAAAATACGCTTACTGGTCATGATTTTTATCAATATCTGTCCGGTATTTCACTGGATGCGTAATGACAGAAGGATATTGAATTTCTATTATTATACCTGTCTGGCTGAATTCGATAAAGTGAAGCATAAAGATTCGGAAATACTTGATATGCTTCATGATGATCTGGTTGCATCCAAAAACTCTTTTGACAAACTCTACGGTCTTGCCAATTTTATGAACAGCAGGGAATATAAAG
>OMRN01000078.1 GCA_900313265.1 uncultured Lachnospiraceae bacterium
GAATCCCTGATTGTGCCCATTTCCGACGGGCATTACGGAATTTTGGCGGATCATCAGAATACGATTGCGGCCATCGTTCCGGGAATTCTCGAATTCATTGCGCCCGGAGAGGAAAAGGTTTTTGCCGCCGTCAGCAACGGAACGCTTCTCATGGAGGATAACAAGGTTTTAATTCTTGCCATTACCGCCGAGCGGCCGGAGGAAATCGATGAAAACCGTGCAAGGCGTGCCATGGAAGAAGAGAAGGAAGAAATGTTACGTCAGCAGAGCGTGCGCGAATTTAAGGCAAGCCGCCTTCGAATCGAAAGAGAAATGTCGAGACTTCGCTTAAAGAGAAAGGGAACCTATCAGGATATCGACTAAGGGAAAGACAGCAGACGTTATCATAAAGGATTGTCACTGTGGCTGAAAAGGGTTTAAACAGGAAGGAAAAAGAGAATATGACGGAAGGGAAACCTTTCAATAAGGGATACCTTACGGAATGCATTGTATTAGGTGCTTTGGCGCTTGTTTATTCATTTGCGTTAATCCGTGCGGTAAATCCCTTGTTTTTTTTATGTCTGCTTTTTCCGGCGATTGTAAGTGCCCTTCTTTCCGAAAAAAGAAACATTTCGGCGGGGCTTTGTGCTTTTTTTGCCGCGGCATCGTTCTGTACGGGAATTTCCAACATGAAAACCATGTGGGAGAACAAATATGTTTTTCTGCCCGGCATTCTCATGATTTTCGTAAATGCGCTCCTGATTCTTCTTTTCCGGAAGTTTTCTTTAAAATCCGGGAAGGACGGGATGAACGGGATTCTTTTAATCAGTGCGGCGGCTTCGCTTATCGTCATCTGCGCCGAAGCATTCCGTTACAGGGTTCCGGAAAACATTTTTACATATTTTTCAACCGAACCCTTTACTTTTTCGAATGTGATAAAACGGCTGGCTGTCAGCTCGCAGGCCTCACTCGGGTTTCTGATTCCGGGCGCGGTGTTTACGTTCCTGCTTCTTATGACGGGAAAAAAGAAAGTTCCGGAAAAGGCCTCGTTTCTTCTGTCGGCTGCAATCATTGCCTTCGTCGGAGGATTCTTAGGATTCTTCGGGTATAAGGACATGGCTTCGCCGGTGATTTTACTTGCCGTTTCCGCGGCACTTTTCCTATCGGATTTTCCGGAAGAGAAAAACAGGCTTCCGGTATATATTGCGGAAGCGTATCTGGCCGCAAGCTGTTTTTACGATCTGCTTCGAAGGGTTATGGAATAATGAATACAAAGACCGGAAAAATCATAAAATATATTCCGATTCCTCTCATAGCACTTTTCTTATGGGTGTATTATCTGTGCAACGTCAAACTCGGCGTCTATGCGCAGGATGATATTCTTTATTCCACGAACCTTGTAACGGGGAAGGCGCTTTCGAATGTTGCGGATATTATTGAAGGACAGATCTGGCACTATTTTAACTGGGGCGGCAGAAGCATTGCCCACACGATTCTGCAGCTGACTTTCCTGGCGGGAGATACCTTTATTAACATTCTGAATCCGATTGCCTGTCTGGCGTTTGCTTTTGTGTGCAATCTCTTCGTGAAAAAGAGAAGCCTCTGGACTTTTCTTGCGTTTCTTTCGGGAATTTTTGCCTTAAATCCGATCTGGTACGAGACGGAACTTTGGCAGACCGGGATTGCCAACTATATGTATCTGGCGATTTTCTATCTTCCCCTTTTATATCTGTATATGAAGGAAACCGAAGAACCGACGGAAAAATACCGGGCGGCCTTAATTCCCGCTGCGGCAGTACTGGGACTGATTGCGGGCTGGTCGAATGAAAATGTGGGTCCGGCGCTTTTTGTCGGATTTGTTTTATGCATGGTAATCCTGCGGCTTAAGAAGAGAAAACTTCCCGCATGGATGATTGTCGGAGCGGCCTGTACGTTTATCGGCTGCGTCGTCATGATTCTGGCGCCCGGAAATTATGTCCGGGCGGATGAAGCGGCGGCACAGGGAGATGTTTCCGGACTTATGATGATTGCCGGCCGGTTTTACATGCTTCTTATGGCACTCTTTGTTTATGCCGGATTCGCGCTTGCCTATCTTGTCGGGGCATTTGTGCTTTCGAAGGGATTTGCCGGCAGTAAATGGAGATGGAAAGATACCGTGATTATGCTGATTGCGGTTTTAACCATCGGCGCGATGGTCATGTCTCCGCACTATCCCCACCGGGCGATTTTTGCGACCGTGGCACTCTTTTTGATTGCGGGAACGATGTGGATTTCGGAAGCGGAGGAGAAAATTTCGCCCGTTCTTTGCCGTGTGGGGATTACGATTCTGTGGGCAGCGGGAATTTTCCGCATGCTGATGTTTTATATCGAGTAGAAAAATCATAAAGTGTATGTGAATTTTCAAAATTTTTTATTGCATTGAAAAAAAAATTGACATATAATTTTTTTGGTTTTTAGTAGTTTAATGTGTTAAAGTTTTCCGCGGAAAGGATGAACCGGACGGCGGATTTAATTAAGGAGGACAAAGCCATGTCATATGTTGACGAGATTTACGATTATGTCGTAGCAAAGAATCCGGCACAGCCCGAATTTCATCAGGCTGTAAAGGAAGTACTGGAGTCTCTTCGTGTTGTTATCGAAGCAAACGAGGAAGAATACAGAAAGGACGCTTTACTTGAGCGTCTTGTAACACCGGAAAGACAGATTCTCTTCCGCGTTCCCTGGGTAGATGACAAGGGACAGGTTCAGGTTAACAACGCATTCCGTGTACAGTTTAATTCCGCAATCGGACCTTACAAGGGAGGCTTAAGACTTCATCCTTCCGTAAACCTCGGCATCATTAAGTTCTTAGGTTTCGAGCAGATTTTCAAGAACTCTCTTACCGGCCTTCCCATCGGCGGCGGCAAGGGTGGTTCCGATTTCGATCCCAAGGGCAAATCCGACAGAGAAGTTATGGCATTCTGCCAGAGCTTCATGACAGAACTTTACAAATATATCGGCGCAGATACCGACGTTCCCGCAGGTGACATCGGAACAGGCGCAAGAGAAATCGGTTTCATGTACGGCCAGTACAAGAGAATCACCGGACTTTACGAAGGTGTTCTTACCGGTAAGGGACTTTCCTACGGCGGATCTTTGGCAAGAACAGAAGCTACCGGTTACGGACTTCTTTACATGACCGAAGAAATGTTAAAGAGCAACGGCGTTGATATCGCGGGCAAGACCTGTGCGGTATCCGGTTCCGGTAACGTTGCCATCTATGCAATCCAGAAAGCACAGCAGTTGGGCGCTAAGCCTGTTACCTGCTCCGATTCCACCGGCTGGGTGTATGATCCCGAAGGAATCGATGTTGAACTTCTTAAGGAAGTTAAGGAAGTTAACCGTGCTCGTCTTACCGAGTATGCTGCAAAGAGACCGAGTGCTCAGTATCATGACAAGGCTACCGAGGGAACCAATCAGTGGAGCATCAAAGTTGATATCGCACTTCCCTGCGCAACCCAGAACGAGCTTAACCTTGATGATGCTAAGACACTTGTTGCTAACGGCTGCATCGCAGTTTGCGAAGGTGCGAACATGCCTACCACGCTGGAAGCTACCCAGTATCTTCAGGAGAACAAGGTTTACTTCGTTCCCGGCAAGGCTGCAAACGCAGGCGGTGTAGCTACTTCCGCACTTGAGATGAGCCAGAACTCCGAGAGACTTTCCTGGACATTCGAAGAAGTTGATGCGAAGTTAAAACAGATCATGGTTAAC
>OMRN01000320.1 GCA_900313265.1 uncultured Lachnospiraceae bacterium
CGAATCCGGCAATAGTCCGTTAATCGTTTTGGCGGTCATACTCTTCCCGCAACCGGATTCTCCCACCAGTCCGACAATACTTCCGCACGGAATCTCCATGTCTATGCCTTTTAAAATCGGCAAATCCACACCTTTTTCTTTTACGGATAACGACAGGTTATGGATTCTCAGCAGAATGTCCGGTGCCTGAGAGTTTTTTATTTGATTTTCATTTTCCGAATTTTTCTTTGTCATAATACCTCACTGCTTCATCGTGGGATCCAGAATATCCCGAAGCGCATCTCCGAGGAAACTGAACGCAAGAACCAGTACAAGAATCATACCGGCAGGGGCAAGCGACAGCCACGGCATATCAAAAAGATACTGTTTCGACTGATTCACCATAAGACCGAGCGAAACACCCGGCGGCTGAATGCCGATCCCTAAGAAACTTAAGGAACTTTCCGAAAGAACGGATGCCGGTATATTCAGCGTAAATAAGACAATCAGTGTCGGAACCAGATTCGGAAAAATATGACGGGTCATAATCCGGAATCGGCCGACTCCCGCTGTTTTTGCGGCCTTTACATATTCACTTTTGGCGATTCTTTGCGTAGCGGAACGAACGATACGCGCAATGCCTCCCCATTCGATTATTACAATGGACAGAAAAACGCTCACGGCCGAACCGCCGAACGTGTAAAGAATTACCATTGCGAGAAGAATTCCGGGAATTGCCAGGGTAACATCCGACGCCCATGTAACGGCAGAATCGGCTGCTTTTCCAAAGAATGCTCCGATAATTCCGAAAACGGTACCGACGATTACGGCAAGTGCCGTAGGAAGGATGGCAATCAGAAAAGACGTCCTCGTTCCGTAAAGAAGACGCGCCAGAACATTCCTTCCGAGTTCATCCGTTCCCAGTATATGACCGGCTCCGGGAGGAGACAGTCTGACGGAAAGATCCTGGGCGGAATCCGCACCCGGGAACAAAACCGGTGCCAGGAAGGAAACCACGGCAATGACAAGGATGACGCTTAAGGAAATAATTACCGTTTTATTTTTTACGCAGCGTTTAACATTTTCCTTCATGATAGTTCTTTGTTTTATCTCTTCGAAATTTTCTCTTCGAAATTTTCTCTTAGAATTATTTTTCGTTTCGTTTTATTTCTTATTACTTCGTATTTTTCAGTCTCGGATCTAAAACCCTATTAATAACATCGGCAGCGATATTGCCCACGGCAACAAGCAGGGCCGCAAACAGTACCGTTCCCTGTAACAGAGGCATGTCTCTGGTCTGGACAGCCGTAATCGCAAGTTTTCCGATTCCAGAAATGCCGAAGATGCTTTCCGTAATAACCGCTCCGGAGAGCATTCCGGAAAACTGGATTGCCATCATTGTAATAATCGGCAGCATGGCATTTTTAAGCCCGTGAGTCAGTACCGCCCTTTTGGCGGTCATCCCCTTGGCTTTAGCCGTATCAATATAGGGCGCCTGCATCTGCTCCATGAGATTGGATCTCGTAAGTCTCCCGATGCTGCCGGCACTGTTCCATCCGAGTGCAACGGCAGGCAGAATCATGGAATAGACACTCCCGTTATAATTCTGGGGAAATAAAGAAAGACGAAAATAAAAAATATACTGAAGAAACAAGGCTGTCATAAAGACCGGAACGGAAATTCCGAGAAGTGACAGTCCGCTGAAAAGATAATCCGGGAAACGTCTGTTATGAAGAACCGAAATCACCCCGGCCAGGATTCCGAATACCCAGGCAAACAGCGCCGCCATAACCGACAAAAGCAGTGTATTCGGAAATGCTTCCGCTATCAGGGACAGAACCGGACGGTTATAATAAAAACTTTGTCCCAAATCGCCCCGTAAAACGCCTGTCAGATAACGGAAAAACTGCACCGGCAGAGGCTTATCCAAACCCAGATTTTCCGTCATCCGGGCCAGAGCTTCCTGATTGACATGGTCATTTAATAAAACGGATGCGGTATCTCCCGGAATGATTCTGAGCATGAGAAAAATCAGAATCATTACTCCGAGAAGAACCGTAATCACATAAATAACCTTTTTTACGCCTTCCCACATATCAGAATAATTCTACTCCCGAGAAATAAATATCACTCCAGCCGGCCCAGTGCGGGGTAAAGTTCTTTACGCGGCTTCCTTTCACATAGGTATGCTTTAACGAATACAGAGGTACCCATACCGCATCATCCTGTACAAGTTTCTTTTCCAGTGCTGCATATTCTGCCATTCGATCATCCGTATTCACAATTTTACGGGCATCGGCAACTCTTGCAATCGTGGCGGTATCTCCGTAATTATCGGAACGTGAAACGGTGTTATCCACGGAACCGAAGAACGTATAGATGATGTTGTCCGGATCATTAAAATCCAGAATCCACAAAGCGACGAAGGAAGGCATCTTTCCGCTGTTTCTTAGATCCAGCCAGGATGCATGGTCATAACTTTTAATATTTGCATTAATACCGACTTCCTTAAGATTCTCGGCAATAATCTGAATCGAATTATTAATGGCATCCGCGGCACCCGCATCCACGGAAATTTCCATGTCAAAACCGTTTTCATATCCGGCTTCTTTCAAAAGCTTCTTCGCTTCTTGTGTATCACGCTTAAGCCAGCCCTGGTTCGCCTGAGAATAACCCAGACAGCCGCTTGGATAAATACCGTCTTCCAGTTTTCCGTCTCCGCCGTAAACCGACTGTAAAATGGAATCACGGTCGATGGAAAGCTGAATGGCTTTTCTGACCTTAACGTCCGTCAGAGGTTCAATATTTTCATTCAAAAGAAAATAGTTCGTTCCGAGCCGGTCTACCGAAACAAGGCTGTCTTTATACGCACCGTTTTTATAAGTGGAATCTACGATGGCACTGTCCAGGAACAGACAGTCTAAAATATCAAGATCACCCTTTTGGAAAGCCATGTTCATGGATGAAGCATCCATCACCTTTATTTCTACTTTTTTTACGGAAGGCTCTTCTCCCCAGTAACGGGTATTGTACTCAAAGCTCAGACTGCTGCCGCGGTTCCATGCTGTTACGATATAAGGACCCGTTCCGATGGTCTTCTCCGGCACGGTACCGAAATCATTTCCCGCCTCCGTTACGATTTTACGGGAATAAATCACGGTAGACGGCGTCGCAAGCTGGGCAATAAACCCGGAAAAAGGTTCGGCAAGCGTAATCGTAAAATGCAAATCATCTTCCACCGTTATGCCACGAAGTTCCGTTGCCTGACCGTTTAACAGTTCTTCAGCACCGTCGATTGCAATGACAAAATCCGTCTGTGCACTGTCCGGCAAAGTCAGAATACGTTCAAATGTAAACTTTACATCATCCGCCTTCAGAGGAGTCCCGTCCGAAAATACAATTCCGTCCTTGAGCGTAAATTTATAAACCAGTCCGTCATCCGAAACCGTAAATGAATCCGCCAGACTGTTCACGATTTCCGTCGTTCCGTCCGGATTCTTCTTAATGGAAAAAAGCGAATCAAACACATTCATGGGAACGATATAATCATTGGATGTTTTGTGCGCATCCATGCTGACAATATCATCGACGATTGCCAGATGAATTTCGCCGTCCGCTCCGGATTTTGAACCGGCAGATTTACACGAAACCATTCCGGCCGTCATTACCGGCAAAATCAAACCCAGACAAAGAAATTTCAACACTCTTTTGTTCATATACCGACACCTCTTGTATTTTAGAATATTTCTTACTGATACAGACTTTCCGCCATCTCGGCAATTTCATCCGCCGCCGCATGCAGTTCTTCGACCGTGGCATTGATGGTTCCCATCTCATCGGTTTCCTCTGAAATGCTGACGGAAATTTCATTGATTTTTTCCAAAATCGCCTTCACGGAATCATTGACATGCGTGAGCATTTCCGAAATATGCTCGGTGGTCTCTTTCGTGGAATTCGAAAGGGACTGCACTTCCGTCGCAACCACTGCGAAGCCGCGTCCCGCATCTCCCGCTCTGGCCGCTTCAATCGATGCGTTTAAGGAAAGCAGATTCGTCTGCCTCGTAATCCGCTGAATGCTTCCGATAATTTCCATCGATGCATTTACGGATTCTTCAATGGCATTGGCCGCCTCACTGACATCGTCCTGCATGGAAGAAACCACCATCATCTGCGCGGTCGCTTTCTCCACGTTTACGGCAATTTCCGCAATACCGGCCCTGAGGGATTCGATATTCGGTTCCATTTCTTCCTCAAAACGAACCTGATTCTTCTTCTGTTTGGAGATATCGAGAATCGTTCCGGCCGCCATTAACGGAACGTGCTTTTCGGAGAATACGATATAGCTGGATGCACGAACCCAGACATATTCCCCGTTTTTATGTTTTACACGGTATTCCATGTCAAAAACCGTATTGCCGGACGTATCCGTTAACTGCTCCTGAATGGCTGCGGAAGCAATGGGTACATCGTCCGGATGAATCCTTGTAATCCAGGACATCATGATGTCCGGAAACTCCGCGGAATTCGGCTGGAATCCGAGAATTTTCTTAAACTGGTCCGAATAAACCATCGCCGCATTCGGATCGTCAATCGCGTATTTGGTAAGATCCATGCTCCAGCTTCCTTCGAGCATCATCTTATCCACCGCATACCGCCTTCTGGAATCATGTTCAAAAATCTCTGCGGACTTCACCTGCTCGTCAATATCGGAAAATGTCCCGATAAACTCCTTCGGACCTCCGTTTTCATAGCGGAGACATTCCCCCGCCGCATGAAACCATTTGTATTCGCCGGATTTGCATAAAAGCCGGTACTTTGTATCATATTTCGTTCGTCCGGTCGTATCATTTGCACATTCGGCAAAATAAGCAAACACCTCTTCCGTTTCCTCCGGATGAATCATCTGTCCGAATACTTCGATTTCATCCGGCAGCTCCGCTTTGGAATAGCCTAACATTTTCCGGAATTCGTCCGTAAAAACCACACCGGTCTGGTTTCCTGCTTCGTCGTAAAAGCACTTCCAGATTCCGAGATGTGTACTGGTATTGACGGCTTCCAGTTCCGCTTCCGCGGCTGCCAGCCGCTCCTTTAGCGTCTCAATCTCCTGCTC
>OMRN01000170.1 GCA_900313265.1 uncultured Lachnospiraceae bacterium
TGAAGGCGAATGGGCGGAAAAATACGAAGAGGAAGCAATCCGTGAGGGCATGGATTTTACCAACATTGACAACAGCATATCGGAAGTCAACATGTTATGCAGTTCCGAAAACCGTTATTTCAAACTGGCCGGCGGACAGGGATTTGTAAAACCGTATGAAGGCTATGAGTACTCCTTTGTGGGAATCCTTCCCGAAGAAGGGCAGACTCCGGCGGAGTATCTTGATAAACTTGCCGCATCCGGAGAGGATTTTTCCGAGGCGGTACGAAACGCGGCATATAAAGATGTTTATGTCAGAATTCCCGAGTTTGATTTAGATTACGATATCGAACTGTCGGATGCTTATGCGGCAATGGGAATGGACGAGCCTTTTGACCCCGAAAAGGCGGATTTTACAAAAATGATGTCACCGGCATTTGAAGGCGACTTTGCAATCTGGATCGGAAGAATCATTCATAAGACACATATTGAGGTAGACAGAAAAGGTACAAAAGCAGCGGCGGCTACGGCAGTGGAAATGGATGTTGCCGGATGTGCACCGATGGATGAGCAGGAAATCTATTATGTTTATTTAGACCGTCCTTTCGTTTATGCAATCGTGGATAACGAGACCGGACTTCCCATATTCATCGGATGCCAGAATACCATGCAGTAAAGTACTCCGTTAAGAAAAATACAAGTAAAAACCTCCAGTCCTTCTGACATTTCTGTAAGACGGCCCGTCCGAAGATTCATCCGGACGGGCTGTCTTCATCTTTCCGGTAAGGTCATAAGGCGGCAGATGTGCTTTGAATGCGAAGAATTATTCTTGTGAAGAGGGGAGCTTTTGAGTATAATCATAAATGTATGGATGAAAGCAGGATGCATGCACCAGATGTTGTGATTATATATGGTTCTTCGCATGATTCGTCGTATATGCCGGGGGATACCATGCAGACCGGTAAACGGCCGAAAGAGCGGGAATAACAGGAAAAAGATTTTGGATTATCGTATTGAAGTTATAAAAAGCAGACGCAAAAGTCTTTCCATGAGGATAAAGGACGAGGAAACGGTTTTGGTTCAGGCACCGCTTTATGCCACGAAGAAAGACATAGATGCATTCGTGCATAAACATGCGCGCTGGATTGAAATCCATATCCGGAAAACGCATGAAAAGGAAGAGTACTTAAAACGACTTCCGAAACTGTCCGAAACGGAACTGAAACATCTGGTGGCGGATGCGAAAAGACAGATTCCGAAAAGAGTGGCATACTATGCACCGCTTGTGGGAACCGGTTACGGAAGGATTACGATCCGCAAACAGAAAAGCCGGTGGGGCAGCTGCACAACGGACGGGAATTTAAGTTTCAATGCACTTTTAATGCTGACACCCCCGGAAGTTTTAGACAGCGTTGTGGTACATGAACTCTGTCACCGGCTTGAGATGAATCATTCGGAGGCTTTTTATCAAAATGTGTACCGGGTTTTCCCGGAATATGACAGGTGGAATAAGTGGCTTAAGGACAACGGGGATTTGTTAATTGCCCGTCTTCCGAAGCAGGGGAAATAAATGAGCGGTATTGATGAGGATATCAAATCCGGAAATTTTAAACCGGTATATCTTTTGTACGGAGATGAACAGTATCTGGTGCGTTCCTATCGTGACCGGCTGATTAAAGCGTGCATGGGAAAATCCCTTCCGGAACTGTCGGGGGATATGAATTTTGCACGTTTTACCGGTACGGCGACCGATCCGCGTGCGGTATACGAAAATTCACAGACGATGCCGTTTTTTGCCGAGCGGAGAGTGATTCTGATTGAGGGAAGCGACTGGTTTAAGAAATCTTCGGATGAGGCCGTAAAATGCATCGAATCCGTGCCGGAGAGCTGCGTTATTATTTTTACGGAACGAAATGTCGATAAAAGACTGGGCACGTACAAAACGGTTTTAAAAGCCGGTTATGCTCAGGAATATGTCGAACAGAGCATGGACGATCTTCGAAAATGGATTGTCATGCATGTGGACCGCAATCATAAAAAAATCACCAAGGGCGCACTCGAACGGCTGCTTCTGGCCACGGGTCCGGACATGACGGCAATCCGGAACGAACTGGAAAAACTCTGTGCCTACTGCCTGTATAAGGAGGCCATCGAACTGGCCGATGTGGAAGAAATGACACAGATTAAGGCGGTTGACCGTGTTTTCGAAATGATTGAATACATGTCGACGGGCCGGAGGGAAGCGGCGCTGAAAAGCTATAACGATCTGCTTTTGTTAAAAATCAAACCGCAGAAAATCTTAAGCCTGATGGAACGGCAGTTTCGGATTCTGATTGTGATTAAGGATATCCGGAATAAAGGATTCAACAAAACGGAACTGGCACAGACGCTCGGCGTAAAACCGTTTGTGATTGATAAATCCATATCGCAGGCCCGCCATTTTTCCCAAAAAAGACTTCAAAATGCGTTAAAAGATGCGGCAAATTATGATCTGGACATTAAAAGCGGGCGGATTCCGGAGCGGATGGCGGTTGAACTTCTGCTGATTAAATATTCCGAAGAGGAAGAGGATTAACGAGAAAGATACAAATGAAAAACACGGAGGCATGGGAATGTTTGATACGGGCATTAACGCGGGAGATGTTTACAGACATTTTAAGGGAAACCGGTATGAAATCGTAACCCTGGCACAGGATGCGGAAGACGGAAGTCTTCAGGTGGTGTATAAGGCACTTTATCCGCCTTATCTTACGTTTGTGCGTCCGTATGCGGAGTTTATCGAGGAACTCGACCGGACGAAA
>OMRN01000089.1 GCA_900313265.1 uncultured Lachnospiraceae bacterium
GAAAGCCTCGATGAAATCGAACTATCCTATGCCATTACCATCCATAAATCACAGGGAAGCGAATATCCGGCCGTGATTATTCCGCTTTTTGATGTGCCGAAAATGCTTACCAGCCGGAATCTTCTGTATACCGCCGTCAGCCGCGGAACGAAATGCGTCATGATTATGGGCGATTTTTCCGTGGTTCGTAAAATGACGGAAACGCTCGGGGAGCAGAAGCGTTACACGACGCTTTCACTCCGGTTAAATGAGGTGTTATAACAGCAGGGAAAAGGAGAGGTATTGGATAAAAGTATTGTTTGGCATGACGGAAGAAACTTAAAAGAAACTGTCTCCGGCCTTTTCTTTCCCATGCACTGCCCCGTATGCGACCGTGCGCTCCCTTTTTCTTCGGAAATCTGTCCGGAGTGCGAACGGGTCCTGCGGCGGGTGAAAGCACCGGTGTGTGCCAAATGCGGGAAACACATCCGCCGGGCTGGGGATATATACTGCTTTGACTGTCTTCGGAACCCCAAACCTTTTATGCGGGGTTTTTCTTTGTATGAATACGCATCCGTGCATGACAGCGTGTCGCGTTTTAAGAACCTCGGCCGGCCGGATTACGGCATATTCTACGGCAGGCAGATGGGGAGATTCCTGCTGCGAAACTGGCGCGGACCGTGGCCGGAGGCTCTGATTCCGATTCCGCTTCATCCGGATAAGGAAAGACTTCGCGGTTACAACCAGTCGGCGGTTCTGGCACAGGAGATTGAAAAACTGACGGGGATCCCTCTTCGGGAAGATATTCTGATTCGGACAAATCAGACGAAAGTACAGAAGAATCTGGGCCGTATGGAGCGCCAAAAGAATATGAAAAAGGCTTTTCAACTTCACAAAAATGATGTAAAATTAAAGACTGTAGTATTAGTGGATGATGTATACACGACCGGAAGCACGATTGCTGCCGCAACCGATGTTTTAAAAAGTGCGGGTGTGGAAGATGTGTATTATATCACGCTTGCGATAGGGGCAGGATTAAAGAAATGATTAACGAACAGAGAACGATATTAATGACCCGCCTTGCCATGCATGACAAGAGAGAGGGAAAGGAAAACAAAAATATCGGAACCTATTTCCGCAGCGATTATATCGGCATGCGCTTAATCGGGTGCGTGATTTCGGCTACGATTTCCTTCTTTCTCGGATTCGGACTGTATGTTCTTTATGATTCGGAGAATTTTGTAAACAGTATTTATCGTGCGGATATCACGGAACTGGCCGGAAAAATTCTCTTATATTACGTAATTTTTGTTGTGGCATATTCACTGATTGCCTATATTGTTTTTGCCTTCCGTTACAGGAAAGCGAGATCCCGTCTGAAAGTTTATTTCAATAATCTGAGACGGCTTCAGATTCTCTATCAGAGAGAAAGAAAGGAAAGAAGACAGTAATGACAAAACTACTGGAAATCCGGGAGCTTGTGAAAAACTTCTACGGAAAATATGAAAACTTCATTGTTCCCGTGCTGAAGTTCTTACTTGCACTCGTTACGTTCCTTACCATCAATTCCAAAATCGGATTTATGGAGAAGTTTGCGAAGTTTCCCATTGCACTGATTCTGGCGCTTCTTTGCTCCTTCCTTCCCCTGAATTTTCTTGTACTTTCGGCAGCGGCTATCTGTCTTCTGCATTTGTACGCACTTTCGCTTGAAGCGGCTGCGGTTGTCGGAATCATTTTTCTGATTCTGTTTCTGCTGTATTTCCGTTTCAGTCCGAAAGACGGAGTCGTGGCGGTTATGTTGCCGCTTGCTTTCTGTCTGAAGATTCCCTGCGCCGTAACACTTGCGGCCGGTCTTTTAGGCGGCCCCGGAACGGCAGTCAGTGTCGGATGCGGCGTTATTGCTTATTATTCCCTGGATTTTGTAGCCAGCATTTCCAAGACGGCGGACGGCGGAATCAATATGTCGGAAATGGCGACAAAGTTTAAATCCGTAATCGACGGAATCATCGGAAACAAAGGAATGCTTGTTGCGGTTGTTGCTTTTTCGCTCGCAACGCTGGTTGTATACATTATCCGCAGAATGAATATCGATCATGCATGGATTATCGCGATGATTACCGGATCGCTTTTAAATATTCTGATTCTGTTTGTCGGCGATCTGGCGCTGAATACCCAGGTTCCGGTTGCCGGTACGATTTTCGGTACCTTAATCGGTCTGGCCATTGCGTTTGTCATTAAATTCTTTATCTTCAATCTCGATTATGCAAGGACGGAGAAAGTCCAGTTTGAGGATGATGAATACTATTATTACGTAAAAGCGGTTCCGAAGGTTTCTTTGGTTTCTTCGGATAAAAAGGTGAAGAAAGTACGTACCGCGGGCGGTACGGGCGCCAGGAGGCCAAGGCCGACAGGAAAATCCGGCAGGGAATAAACGGGTGCCGGAGCGAAATAAGTAAAGAACGAAAAAAGGAACATTCCCGTAGTCAGAAAAAGTACGGGAAGCAGAATAAATGGAAAGAGTGGCAAGTGTCATAAGTGAATATATTTCCGCATTCCGTCTGCCGAAGGTGGAATTTTTTGACGTGGTCGAAATTCTGATTCTGGCATTCATTCTGTATGAAGCGATGGTGTGGGTGAAAAATACAAGAGCATGGGCAATCGTAAAAGGACTGGCCATTGTTCTGGTATTTATGGCCGTTGCGGTTTTATTCAATATGACCACGATTATCTGGCTGGCAAAGAGCCTGTTTACCATTATCTCGTTAGCGGTTATCGTAGCGCTGCAGCCGGAAATCCGGCGTCTGATTGAGGAACTGGGGCAGACCAATTTCATCAGTGCCCTTATCAAACTCGAGGACCGGAAAGAAGAAGGCCGTTTTTCCGATAAGACATTAAATGAGATTATCGTTGCCAGCTATGAAATGGGACGCGTAAAAACAGGAGCACTGATTGTTATCGAGCATGATTCGCCGCTCGGCGAATACGAGCGTACCGGTATTGCGGTCGATGCGGTTGTAACGAGTCAGCTTCTGATTAATATTTTTGAGCATAATACGCCTTTGCATGACGGAGCCGTCATCGTAAGGGGAGACCGTGTGGCAGCGGCGACCTGTTATCTGCCGTTATCCGACCAGCGTACACTGAGCAAGGATTTGGGAACCAGACACCGTGCGGCAGTCGGCATTTCCGAGAACACGGACTCCATGACCGTGGTTGTCAGTGAAGAGACCGGAAAAGTAAGTGTGGCTTACGGCGGAGAGTTATACCGTGCCCTGGATGCAGCCGAACTTCGGGAGAAGCTCGAAATGATTCAGGATAAGAAGGTTAAGGACAAGAAATTCGGTTTTCTGAAAAAAGAAGCGGAAAAAACCGACGAAGAGAAACTCGAAGAAGCCAAGGCCAGGGCAGAAGAAAAACAGCGTAAGAAACTGCCCAAGAAGTATACAAAAAAAGTGAAGCAGGAAGAAAATGAAGGAAAAACTGACTCACAATCTTGATTTGAAGATACTGGCACTGGTATTTGCCGTAATCCTCTGGCTGATTGTGGTAAATATCGATGATCCCGTAAAAAGCGTCCAATTCTCCGGAGTTGAGGTGCAGATTCTGCATGCCTCCGAACTGGAAAAGCAGGGACTGTGCTATGAGGTGGCGGACAATACCAATATCGTGGATGTTACCGTCAGCGGCAGAAGAAGCATTGTGGAAGAAATTTCGGAAGAAAACATTACCGCTACGGCGGATATGAAAGACTTAACCAGCATGAATACCATCAGCATTCATGTTTCGTCCAATAAATCACCGAATGATCTGGACAGTATCAAATCGAGTTCCGAAAATGTCAAACTGAATATCGAGGAACTTCTTACCATTTCCAAACGAATTCAGGTGGAAACCTCGGGAACTCCGGAGGACGGATATATTCTCGGAAACCGTACCATCGATTTAAACCAGGTGGAAGTTTCCGGACCGAAGTCGATTGTCAGCCAGGTTGAAACGGCAAAAGCCACGGTGGATGTAAGCGGTGTGAATTCCAATATTTCCGCTTCCGTTCCGATTTTTCTTTATGACGAAGAAGGAAACCGTATCGAATCCAGCCGTATCCATATGAATATCAGTTCCATCAATGTAACCCAGGAAATTCTCTTCTCGAAGGAAGTTCCGGTTGTATATGAGTTTACGGGAACTCCGGAAGAAGGATACGCACTGACGGGTGAAGTGATTACGGATTATGATACCGTAAAGGTTTGCGGAAGAAGATCGCTGCTTGACAATATTTCGACGATTTATGTCCGCTCCGAGGATCTGGATGTAACCGGAGAACATACCAACAAGACGGTTGAACTCAATCTTCGCGATTATCTTCCGGCCAGTGTGGATTTTGCGGACAAGACTTTTGACGGTAATGTGGTTGTTACCGCAATTATCCGGAGAGAAACCTACACGATTATTACGGCGGATATCGCCGATGTCAGGATAGAAGGTGTTCCGGAGGAAGCTTCGGCGGAGATTATCTCGGACGGAACCTATGTCGAAGACGGAAAGGTGAAAATCCGGATTTACGGTCTTTCGGAATATCTGGCGGAAGTCGATGAGGCTCATCTGAATATCGTACTGGATTTAAATGAGTATGCGGCGCAGAACGGAATGACGTCCGTCGGAACGGGTACCTATCATATTGTTCCGACCATATCCCTTCCGGAAGGCGTTCATTTAGAAGACGGTTGTACAATTACAGTCAGAGTATATTAAAAGAGAAAAGAGGTAAAGAACATGGGAAGACTATTCGGAACAGACGGTGTAAGAGGTGTTGCAAATGAGGAACTGACCCCGCTTCTTGCGATGCAGCTCGGACAGGCGGGAGCTTATGTGCTGACAAAGGAAACCAATCACAAGCCGACCATCATGGTTGGATGCGATACCAGAATTTCCGGAGACATGCTGGCGAATGCACTGATGGCCGGAGCGTGCTCGGTTGGTGCAAATGCGGTTTATGTAGGTGTTCTTCCTACCCCGGCGGTAGCCTATCTTACACAGAAATACAAAGTGGATGCAGGTGTCGTTATTTCCGCTTCTCATAATCCCGTGGAGTTTAATGGAATTAAGTTTTTTGACGGAAACGGATACAAGCTTCCGGACGCGCTGGAAGATGAAATCGAAGCACTGATTAAGAATAATATGGAAGGCGTGAAATTCCCTACCGGATCCGGCGTCGGAAAAATCAAATACCGTACGGATGCAAGAGAAGAGTACATTAACCACTCCATTCGTTCCGTCAATGTGGATCTTTCCTCTTTAAAGATTGTAGTGGACTGTGCGGAAGGTGCTTCCTATTATACTTCCGTAGAGGCATTAAAAGAACTCGGTGCCAACGTGGTTGCCATTCATAACAATCCGGACGGAACCAATATTAATGCGAACTGCGGCTCTACTCATATGGAAGAACTCTGTGCAAGAGTTGTTTATGAGAAAGCGAATCTCGGTATCGCATTTGACGGAGATGCCGACAGAATGCTGGCCGTTGATGAGAACGGAAAGCTTGTTGACGGTGACCAGATCATGTCGATTATCGGAAATCATATGAAAGATCAGGGAACCTTAAAGCAGAATACCATTGTGGTTACGGTTATGAGTAACCTCGGCATGACGCTGATGGCAAAAGAACACGGCATTAACTTAGAGCAGACCAAGGTTGGTGACCGTTATGTTCTCGAACATATGAAAGAGCATGATTACAATCTCGGCGGAGAGCAGTCCGGACATATTATTTTCTTAGACCGTAATACGACCGGTGACGGCCTATTAAGTGCACTTTTGCTTCTGCAGGTTATCGTGGATACCGGAAAGAAACTTTCCGAACTGGCTTCCATTATGGAGGTTCTTCCTCAGGCACTGGTTAACGCAAAGGTTCCGAATCATAAGAAAGAGCATTATATGGAATATCCGGAAATCGCCGCAGCCATTGATGAACTGAATAAGAAATTTGCCGGAGAGGGAAGAGTACTTATTCGTCCGTCCGGAACAGAGCCGATGGTACGTGTTATGATTGAAGGAAAAGATCAGAAGATGATCGAGCAGGATGCACGCAATCTTGCGGAACTGATTCAGAATACCGTACTGTAAAAGCTGTAGCCGTGCTTTAGCGGGTTAAAGTTTTTGTGTTGATAAGTATAAAAAGAATATGGTATAATAACGATGTGGATTATGTTTCATTCGGGGGTTTGGAACATAAGCTCATCCACACAGGATAAATGTTTAAGCGAATGAAACGCTGTATGCCGGAAAAAGGAAGGCGTGGTCGTCTCATTCAAAGGAAACGAAATAAATATTTCGGGGTTTGCAAAAGTAATAATGGATTGGAGGTACGCAAATGGTTAGTCAGAGCGTAGTGATTAAAAACCCTACCGGTCTCCATTTGGGACCTGCGGGAATTCTCTGTAAGGAAGCTATTCAGTATAAGTCGCTGATTACATTTCAGTTTCGTGAAAGCACAGCGAATGCCAAGAGTGTTTTAAGCGTACTCGGAGCATGCGTAAAAAGCGGAGATGAAATAAAGCTGATTTGCGAAGGGGTTGACGAAAAGGAAGCGCTTGAGCATCTGGTTGCTGTTATAGAGAACGGCCTGGGTGAGTAAATCCTATGGAACAAACAAACGTAAGGAGGGCGGAGTTCCGCCCTCTTTTTTACCCGATTTAAAAAAATCGGTTGACGTATTCACACTATGTGTGATATTCTACATAAGCGAGATTGATTTTCAGGTCTTTTTTTTGTGCACCAAAAATCAGTACTCGCGTAATATTTCGAATCGGAGAGAATTTTCCGTGCTCGCACGAGAAAATTCGAAGACGAATTCGAAATATGCCTGCGAAGCAGGGATTTCAAATACATGAGCAATTCGCCAGAATTGCGAATGAATTTGAAACAGCGAGTACGTTAATGATTCAGCAA
>OMRN01000369.1 GCA_900313265.1 uncultured Lachnospiraceae bacterium
CGTTCGGAAGGGATACGTCATCGGCACGGTCATCGTAGGAATACAGTGTCAGAACGCTTCTTGCAAGCGTGTTCATCATATCCGTACTGGGCGCTTTCATGATAATATCACGGACAAATGACGTCGGAAGAGAGCGGTAAACACCCAGAATTTCCCTGAATTCCGTCAGTTCCGCTTCGTTCGGAAGTTTGTCGAACAAAAGAAGATAAGCCACTTCCTCAAAACCGAAACGGTCTTCCGAAACAAAACCGTTTACCAGATCTTTCACATTATATCCGCGGTAGAATAATTCTCCGTGAGCGGGCCTTACTTCACCGTCAATGACTTCGGTAGCACGGACATCCGAAATATGGGTAAGACCGGCAAGCACACCTTTACCGTTTAAGTCACGTAAGCCGCGCTTAACTTCGTATTTGGTGAATAATTCGTTTTCGATGATGCTGATATCTTTGACACGATCCGCCAAAGAAACGATTTCCGGTGTGATTTCCGTGATGTCGCTGGTGTTGTTCTTGTTTAAAATCATTCTCTTCCCCTTTACTTCCCCTTGTTTATTAATACCGTTTGCCGATTTTGTAAAAATGCACCCGGCGGCCCGGACAGCGGACCGGCCGAAGGATAATTTATGTCAACAAACACTCCTATATTCTACCACAAAACGGGCATGGAAACAAGCAAGAAAATGTAAACGTTATGTGAATGGGTTTTCTTGATTTTATGCAGAAAAACTGCCCATACGGAAACGGAAAAATTCGTCACTTTTTTTCAAAAATCAATTGATTTACATAATCATTTTTGATACAATGAAGTTGCCTCGAGATGTGGGCGCATCTTGTGATTTTGATCCTACATCACTTTAAACGGGAATCCTATACATTCTGTGGATGTCAGGCCTCAACAGATTTCAGTGGAAGGCAGCAAGCAGTTTTGCGGACAACCACCTAGCCTATTGCTAGGAGTCAAAATACAAGATCTGCATTTCGGGCTTTTTCTTTGTGTTTACGGCGGGGTGCGGTGCACCGGTGCAATAAACATTGTTATGATTATGGGATGTTTGCCTATATGCGAAAATTTATTCAACGGGCATATTTCGAGATTAAAAAATTCAGTTTAATGTACAAAGAACTGGAAGTTTCCGCACATGCGGCGGCGGCTTCCTTTTATTTGTTTTTATCTATTATTCCCTTAATCGCGCTTGTTCTTACGATTATTCCCTATACACCGATAAAACAGGAACAGTTAAACCAGTTTCTTTCCCTGATTCTGCCGACTTCGCTGGAATCGTTCATTGAAGCGACCACGCTGCAGATGTATGGAGAGGGGCCGATTTTTCTGATAATTTCCGCCGTTTCTTTAATCTGGTCGGCCGGAAAAGGCATGCAGTCCATTACCAGAGGGCTGAATGCGGTTTACGGGGTTAAGAATGAAAAGCGTAATTTTATCCTTTTGCGTTTAGAAGCCTGTATCTATACGGTTCTGCTGGTAGTAATCCTGATTGTTTTTGTCATGGTTACATTCTTGGCCCGGTATGTTCTGACCCGGATTATGAATGTTTTCCATGTGGATCTCGATTTCTACATTTCCGTTTTAAATAACCGTTATCTTTTCGAGTGGCTTTTCCTTGCCGCATTTTTCAGTCTGTTATACGGACTGGTTCCGTACCGGAAAGTGCTTCCGCACCGGATGTGGACCGGAGCGGTTTTTGCCGGAATCACCTGTACGCTTTTCTCCATGGCGTTTTCGTATTATCTGGATCATTTTCACGGATTTTCCATGTACGGGTCCATGGCAACGATTATCCTTACCATGGTATGGATTTTCATCTTTATGACCCTGTTCTTTGCGGGTGCCCTGATTAATGTTTTTGCCGAACAGTTAAGGGAGGAGCACCGGAACAAGAACAGAGAAGGACAGAATATTTTTGTTTCGGAAGTCCTGGTCTCGGATATTGATGAATACCATAGAAACGACGGAAAAAGGAAAGGGCGGTCTTTAAAGAAGACGACAAAGAGAAGTGTGAAAAAGGCATCGAACGAAACGGAATAAGATAATTTCATCCGAAACGAACAAAATTCGGCAAATTCATAAACAAAAATGTTTATGAATTTGCCGATTTGTGGTATAATGACGCAGTCATTATGACAGCAATCGCAACGTGATTGTGGTTTTATGACGCAGTTTTTATTACAGTCGTATCAATCTTTAAGGAGAGTATTATAAAATGCAGGAAAGACTTTATGAAATCAGAAAACGTGCAAAGGAAATGATTTCGTCCGGAGAATCACCGGAGAGATTAAACGAAATCAAGGTAGCCATTCTCGGGAAAAAGGGTGAGCTTACAACAATTATGAAATCGCTTAAGGATGTGGCTCCCGAAGACCGTCCGAAAGTCGGACAGATGATTAACGAAGTCCGTTCGGAAATCGAGGAACAGCTGGACGAAGCCAATGCAAGAATGATGGCACAGCTCAGGGAAGCGAAATTAAAGGCGGAAGTAATCGATGTTACGCTTCCGGCGAAGAAACCGGCTGTCGGTCATCGCCATCCGAATACGATTGCTCTTGAAGAAGTTGAGAGAATTTTTGTCGGCCTCGGATATGAAGTGACCGAAGGACCGGAAATCGAGAAGGATTATTACAATTTCGAAGCACTGAATATTCCTGCGGATCATCCTGCAAAGGATGAGCAGGATACGTTTTATATAAACGGCGAAATGCTTCTTCGCACACAGACATCTTCCACACAGATCCATGCGATGGAAGAGGGAAGACCGCCCATCCGCATTCTGGCACCCGGAAGAGTGTTCCGTGCCGATGAAGTGGATGCAACCCATTCACCGTCCTTCCATCAGATTGAAGGTCTTGTGGTGGATAAGGATATCACTTTTGCGGATTTAAAGGGAACCCTTGCCGAGTTTGCGAAAGAACTTTTCGGAGAGGAGACCAAAGTAAAATTCCGTCCTCATCATTTTCCGTTCACCGAGCCCTCGGCGGAGATGGACGTAAGCTGTTTTAAATGCGGCGGAAAAGGATGCCGTTTCTGCAAAGGATCCGGATGGATCGAGATTTTAGGATGCGGCATGGTTCATCCGAGAGTGCTTGAAAAATGCAACATTGACCCGAAGGAATATACCGGATTTGCGTTCGGCGTGGGTCTTGAAAGAATCGCCCTGTTAAAATACGAAATCGACGACATGCGTCTTTTGTATGAAAACGATGCAAGATTCTTAAATCAGTTCTGATAAAGAAAATGTGTCGGATGCGAAAATACGTTAAAAAATTGAAAAAAGGCAAAAAAGATTTTGAAAAAGAGCCTTAAAATTACGAATGAAATTCTTAAGATGATTACGGAGGAATAAAGTTTTATGAATAC
The DNA here is from genome assembly GCA_900313265.1 of uncultured Lachnospiraceae bacterium. GTDB lineage: Bacteria > Bacillota > Clostridia > Lachnospirales > Lachnospiraceae > UBA3766. Next base: position 3,373 of record OMRN01000369.1, read on the forward strand.
AGCATTATCCTGGATTAAGGCTTATGTGCCGGAACTGGAATGTACGGATCAGGAATACACCGATGCCATGACCTTGACCGGAACGAAGGTGGAAGGATTCGAGAAATTAGATAAAAATTTAAAAGATATTTATGTCGGAGAAATTCTCTCCATCGAGAAACATCCCGATGCCGACAAACTGATTGTCTGCCAGGTGAATATGGGAGACAAAACATTGCAGATTGTAACCGGTGCCCCCAATGTGAATGTGGGAGACAAAGTTCCGGTTGTTATCGACGGCGGAAAAGTAGCCGGCGGACATGACGGCGGACCGCTTCCGGAAGACGGAATCGAAATCCGGAACGGAAAGCTCCGCGGCGTGGAATCTTTCGGTATGATGTGTTCCATCGAGGAACTCGGAAGTGACCGTAATTTCTATCCCGAAGCACCGGAAAACGGTATTTATATTTTTCCTAAGGATACACCCGTGGGAGCGGATGCCATCGAAATTTTAGGCCTTCATGACACGGTTTTCGAATACGAAATCACATCCAACCGTGTGGACTGTTATTCGGTCATCGGAATTGCAAGGGAAGCTGCCGCAACCTTTAAAAAACCGTTTGTTCTGCCGAAAGAAGAGGCAAAGGGAAATGATGAAAACGCGGCGGATTATATTACCGTAGAGGTGGAAGATAAAGATCTCTGCACGAGATATTGTGCAAGAATCGTCAAAAATATCAAAATCGGGCCTTCTCCCGAATGGATGCAGCGCCGCCTCGCCAAGAGCGGAATCCGCCCGATTAATAATCTGGTGGATATCACCAATTATGTCATGGAAGAGTACGGTCAGCCTATGCATGCTTTTGATTATTCCACCATCCGCGGAAAGAAGATTGTGGTAAAGAGAGCCGCGGACGGACAGAAATTCATAACGCTTGACGGACAGGAGCGGACGCTTGACAAAGATATTCTGACCATCTGCGACGGCGAGGGACCGGTTGCGCTTGCCGGAATCATGGGCGGTGAGAATTCCATGATTACCGACAGTGTCCAGACGGTTTTATTCGAATCCGCAACCTTCAACGGAGCCAATATCCGTAAGAGTGCAAAGAGAATCGGACTTCGTACGGATTCGTCCGGTAAATTTGAAAAGGGACTGGATCCCAGGAATGCCGAAGCGGCGATTAACCGTGCGTGTGCACTGGTAGAAGAACTTGGCTGCGGTGAGGTGGTCGGAGGAATGGTGGATGTTGCGGCACCTTTTGCCGAACTTCGTAAGATTCCTTTTGAGCCGGAGAGAATCAATGCGCTTCTCGGAAC
>OMRN01000192.1 GCA_900313265.1 uncultured Lachnospiraceae bacterium
ATCATAAAACAAAGCCCGGTTTTCAAAGATCAAAAACCAGTGTAAATTCATTCCGGTTATTCCGGTAAGAATAATACATTTCGGAAACGGACTGATGAATCATATGAATTCCCATTCCGCCGCTGTCGAGTGATTCGAATTCTTTTTCTTCTCTTTCGAGGGTCGGATCAAAAGGAATGCCGTCATCCGAGAAAAGAACGTACAGTTTTGAGCCTGTCTTTTCGCATAGGAAAGACAGGTTTTTTGCACCCGAATACGTAATGATGTTAGCCAGCGCTTCATCACAGGAAAGAAGCGCTTTTCTTGTTTCGGGAGTATTTCCGGCAACATCAAAAACCACTTTCTTTACCTCTTCGAAGGATTCCGTATTCGGAGGAATCGTAATCCATTCTTTTTCATAATCCGTATGATACAAAACCAGAACGGCCATATCGTCAAACTGTTCCATTTCATCGCAGAAATCGTAGATAACTTTACTTAAATCTACAATGGTCTGTCTGGCAACATCCTCTCCCTGAGGAGCATCTTTTACCGCATTCAAAAGACGTTCTTCCCCGAAGAATTCACTTTTTGAATTGAGAGCTTCCGTGATGCCGTCCGTATAAAGAAGGATGCCTTCCGAGGGAGCAAGGGTCAGTGTTTCGTCGATTAAGTCCGCATCCTCAAAAAGACCTAAAACAACTCCGGAATCGGGTTTTAATAAAGAGGAACGGCTGTTAATTAAAACGGGATAAGTATGTCCGGCATTTGCATATTTCAGTACTCCGGTAAGAGGATTGAAAACACCTGCAAAAACGGAAGCAAACAGTCCTTCCGGGTTCTGCTCGTATAAAGAGGCATTTGCCTGATTCAGTGCTTCTGCGGGACTTAATCCGGCTTTCATTTTTTCCCGGATCATTGTTTTGGCCATGGCCATAAAAATGGCAGCGGAAATACCTTTTCCGGAAACGTCTCCGATTAAAATACAGACACTGTTTTTATCACGAAGAAAACAGTCGTAGAAATCGCCGCTTACGATTCTGGCGGGCTGAGTCATGGCACTGATGTTATATCCGTCGCCGTTTAATCCGCTTTCGTGGGGAACAAGACCGAACTGGATTTTTTTGGCAACATCTAACTGGACACGGGTCTGAAGACGTTCCTTCGTCAGATGCTCGAGATTATTGACATATTGGCTGATATCATCCGTCATCTTTTCATAGGATGCGACGATTTCACCGATTTCATCATTTCGGGATATCCCGAGCGGTTCCGGCTTCTGGGAAGTGTCTTCGGCAAACTTTTTCATGCTTTCCGAAATGGAATTGATCGGATTCAGAATCTGTTTTTGAACCAGAAGAAGCAGAATTAAAAAGCCGATGATTAAAGAAAGAAGGAAAGGAATAATGTCTCTTAAAAAGTCCCTGTAAATATTCGAAACACCCCATTTCATACTGAATCCGAGCGCAATAAATGCAAGTACATTTCCGTTTTCATCTAAAAAGGGGGTCAGATAGACGATAACCTTGCCGTACTGGTCCTGAACAAAAGACCGGTTCCAATAGGAATAGTGATTGAGAATCTCCAACTCAGCTTCTGAAGCCGGGCGGTCATAGAAACTCTTCAGCGCAAAGCGTTCCTGAAGAACAGCATCCGTTTCAGGATTTAAAGCGGAGGAAAGGACATAGAACCGCTCGTTTGTTTCGGGATTCAGTTTGTATATGATAATATAATCCAGATGGAAGAAATCGCAAAGTGCCCGGGTGGTTTCTCTGGCGTTTAAATAGTTTGCGCTGTCGGTACTTTTCTGTAAATCCTCGAAGTCCCATTCTTCTAAAAGATGTGTAAGACTTCTTGCACAGTATCTCGACAGTTCTTCGCTATCGTTCATATTATTGATGTATGCTTCCCGAAGGTTTGCGGCTGCGGACAAAATCATGGAAATGGTGAGAATGATGAAAAAACTTATAAAAATCGATGTTCGGATGGATTTCTTTTTTTTCATTCGAGGTGCCCCTGTCTTTAGGATATGGATTTAATAAGGGAATTCCACATCGTTTCACTAATTTGCGTTAACTTAAGATTCTCTAAATCTTCGGCACAAACACTCAGCATATATCCGGAAAGAGGAATGGTACGAAACCGATAAACTCTGCCGGAATAGCGGACGGTTTCCGTTTCATAATCGAAATCGACGGTATTCTTTTCGTATACGGAAAGCCCGAGTCCTTCTTCTTTGGAAAAAGCCTCCCGGATGGTCCAGATCCGGTAGAAATCTTCAAGAGGACGTTCGGATGAGCGAAGAACGGTCTGTTCTTTTTCTCCGAAAAAGGTCATTATTTCCTGCCAGTTTATATTTTTTATCTGTTCCACATCAATGCCGGAAGGAATGTCACCGAAGGAAAGGACCACGAGATCTCCGGAATGAGACAGATTAAAATGCGGCAGTTTTTCCGATGCATAGTATGGTTTTCCGTATTCGCCGGATAAAATGTCAACATTTCCGTTTCCGCCGTTTCGTGCCGCAAGAGCGCGAATCATAATCCGGCCGGTTGCATAGCGAAGGGAATCTTCCGGATGAATGTATTTTAACATCCGTTCCCGTTCAATTGAGGGAAGAAGAGCTCTCAGATGATTAAGCTGTCCGGAGAGATTCAGTTTTCCGGTATCCGCGATCCAGCATTCCATTACCGCACTCCCTCTCCGTGATTACTCTATGTGAACTCTTTTGCTGATGCCGGACATATTCAGAACATTCATTACTTCTCCGGAGACATTTCGAAGCGTCAGGTTTCCGTTCATCTTTTTATGTGCGGCAACAATCTGACGAATTCCGACGGAAGAGATATACTCCGTTTTTTTAAAATCAAGAATCAGATTTTCAATTCCGGGATCAAGATTATCAATCTCTTTAGCCAGTTCCGGGGCACTTACGATGTCCACCCATCCTTCGATAAACAGTTCCATGGTTTTTCCGCTTTCGTTCTTCGTGATTGTCATAACCGTAAACTCCTTTATGAATTATCTTATCAGCTTTCGGCGGCAGTTTTTTTCACATTTTTAATTATATCATACGGCTGATTATTATAAATAAATACTTTATGATAAAACATCATTTTTGAAACTGTGTTTATTGTAAAGTGTATATTGTCATAAAATACGCACAGAAATGAGAATGATAAGCAATGGTGGAAATGTAATGGGAAATAAAAATGCTTGAAAAAGGGCCTCGCTTCTTGCGTACATCCGGCCCATGGAGTATTCTTTTAATAGATGCTTACCGTAGTTTAAAGGGGGGGCCGTATTCCTTAAAACGGCAGACCCGCAGGGTTAAATTCGGAGGGACTAAGATGAATCGTAACGAGGCCGTTGACAAAATCGCAAAAGTGCAGGAAAACATGCAATCCGTAATTATCGGAAAAGAGGATGTCATCCAAAGGATGATGATCTGTATGATTGCGGGAGGTCATGTACTGCTTGAAGATGTTCCGGGAACCGGAAAAACGATGATTGCCAAAAGCATGGCAAAATCGATGGATCTTACATTTCAAAGAATCCAGTTTACACCGGATCTTTTGCCTGCCGACATAACGGGGTTAAATATTTATAACCGGGCGAAGGAAGAATTTCAGTTTGTACCGGGGCCGGTGATGACCAATGTTTTATTAGCGGATGAAATAAACCGTGCGACGCCCAGAACCCAGTCCGCTCTTTTGGAGGCCATGCAGGAAGAGCAGGTGACTGTGGACGGCGTAAGCAGAAAACTGGATGTGCCTTTCTTTGTTATTGCGACGCAGAATCCGGTGGAAACGGCCGGAACGTTCCCCCTGCCGGAAGCCGAACTGGACCGTTTCATGATGGAACTCGGCATCGGACGTTTAAGCGTGGAGGAAGAGGTAAAGATGCTCTCCCGCTATGAGAAAGAAGATCCGATTTCATCCCTTAGGCCGGTTCTTACGGGAGAGGAACTTTTAGAGATACGAAAGCTTACGGATGAGATTTCCATTCATCCCGATTTACTTAAATACATTGCTTCCGTTACTCATGCAACAAGGGAGGATACGGGTATTTATATCGGGGCAAGTCCCAGAAGTGCCATTCATCTGATGAGGGCAGCGAAGGCATCCGCTCTTATAAACGGAAGGGAATTTGTTCTTCCGGATGATATTAAGGAACTGATTGTACCCGTCCTTCTGCACAGAATTCTTTTTGTAAACCGCAGGGACAGAAGTTCGAAAGAGGACTATCTGAACTCGGTAATAAAGCAGGTGGAGGTTCCTACGGAAAACTTCCGGGGAATCTGATACAGTCGGTTGTTTTATGAAAAAGTCCGGACGGTTAAAGTATGAGATTACTGCTGGTCGTGCTCATCGGAGCGGCATTTTACTTTTTCCAGAATCTGATTTTTAAAAAGAACTGGTATAAAGGGCTGGATGTCGATGTGGCTTTTGAAAAAAATACGGTCAGGGAAGGAGACAGAAACACCCTGATAGAAGTGGTGAAGAATGATAAATTTCTCCCGCTTCCCGTTGTGTTGCTCAAATTTGCCTTAACCAGAACGTTTCTTTTTCCGAAGGAACAAAGTGCTTCCGTTACGGATTTGTATTACCGGAAAGAATATTTTTCACTAAAACCCTATCAGTCCGTCACGAGAAAATATACATTTCTGGCATCGAAAAGAGGAGAGTACCGGATATCCTCCCTGGATGTTGTCTGCAAGGATTATTTCTTTGCCGGAAATTCGTTCGGAGGATGGAACCGGTTTGCATCCGTCTTAGTTTTGCCGGGAAGAATCGGAAACGGAGAAATACCGCAGGATCTGATTCATTTAACCGGTGACATTATTTCGAGAATCCGTCTGACGGAAGATCCGTTTGAATTCCGAGGCATAAGGGAATACCAGCCGTATGATTCCTATCGCCGTATCAACTGGAAGGCCACCGCTAAGAACGATTTCCTTGAGGTAAATACCTTTCATACCACGAATAAAAGAAATGTTGTTCTTTTACTGAATATGGAGACCGGTACGGTAAGAAGGGGCGATATGATTGCGGAAGCGGCAATAAAAATCACATCCTATCTGGCGGACTATTTTATCACGGAACACATTCCGGTTGCACTTTATTCCAACGGCCGTGACGCAGAGTCGAAGGAATTAATCCGTATGGAAGCGGGAAGCGACGAAGGACATATCCGCAGTATCGATGTGGCACTTGCCAAAATCGAGGTGACCGAAATGTATGATTCATTCACGTCGCTTTTAGACGAGGTTTTATCCGAACAGTTTTCCGAAAACGGACAGGGAAACGAATACATTATTATTTCCAATTACCGGAAGGAGAATCTGATAAGGCGGGTGGATGAATGGAAAAATGCCGGAGCGAGAATCGGCATGATTATCCCGGAATATGAATACAATTCCATATCGCCTCTTGCGGAAAACGGAACCGATATTGTGAAGTGGCCTATCGGTTGGGAAGGCTGATGTAAAACACATTAAACGGGAAACGGTATGATGAAAGAAGAAAGATGTAATATAACCGCACAGATTGCCAATCTTCTGATGGTATATATTGTCTGTCTTACGGTATTGTTTTTGGGAGAGTACCTCTTAAAAAGAACACCGGGAGTGGTTCCCGTGCTTTTTCTGGGCGTTTTTTTAGCGTATTTATTTTTCTTACGGAGCGTGGTTTCGAATTTTATTGTCTACGCACTTTTGCATATACCGCCTTTTGTGATTCTGATATTTATTCCGTGGGAGATGGGAAAAACGGAACTTCTGCTTTATGCGTTTGTTTTTACCGTGCTGGATTTCGTGCACTGGATTAAGCGGAAAAAAGGGACTTTTGCGTTTGTGCCGATTCCCCTGGTACTCATAAATGCGCTTGCGTATCTTTATGCGGATGTAAAGAAAAATACCGTGGGAATGATCATTTTCTTTGCTCTCGGCATCCTTTATTTTCTTTTATTCTATATCAGACTTTTTTATTCGAATGCGGCCGCACTTTCGAAAGAACGACTGCAGGATGAAAAAATGCCTTTCCGGGATATGCTTAAAAACAGTGCGGTTGCGGCATTCCCGTTTGTGATTCTGTCCATTCTTTTAATGATTTTTATCCGGATTGACGCACTCGACTCAGTGGCCCTTGCCGTATACGAATTCGTGGTTAAAATTGTCGTTTTTGCGGCAAAAATTGTTTTGCGGGCGATGGAGTTTTTTGCGGGACTTCTGTTTGGCGGAAGCACGGAAGAAACCATCCGGGAAATCGGGGAGATGACGGACGGGGAGCCGGGGATGGTTCTTAAAATTCTTTCGGCAATCGTTTACTGGTCATCGGTTGCGGTTTTGCTGTATCTATTTGTCAGACTGGTGATTTCGATTATTAAATGGATTCCGATGAAAAAAAGCCTGACACCGGAAGTGATTGAAGAAAGCGACATGGTGGAAATCAGAGAACGGATAGTAAAACCGAAAAACGAAAAGGAAGAAAAACTTTCCGCTGTCCGCAGACGATATAAAACGACGGTTGAAAAAGCCGCGAAAAAGGGGTATGAGATTAAAAGATATCATACGCCGAAAGAGCGGGCAAAGGATCTTCTGCTTCAGAAAAACGAGGATATCGGGGAACTCAGTTCCGCATATGAAACGGAGAGATATTCGGGGAGGATATCCGGATGATCGGATATTACTATGTGACATTTATTCTGGCTTTTATTTTGTCGGGATTATATGTCTATAAATGGCATAAGCATTTTGATATGAGTATCTCGGTACTCTTTGTTTTAGTACCCGTCGTCAATCTGGCATTTCTGATTATGTACCGTAACGGAACGGATACCGGCATGATGATTATGACCAAATTCCTGTATCTGGGCGGAACGTTTCTTCCGTGGTTTATTACGCTTGCCATTGCGAATCTTTGCAAAATCAGAATATCAAGATTCTTAAGGGTAATATCCTTTATTTTAAATACGGTTGTTTACTGCACGGTTCTTACCGTCGGATATTCACCTGTTTTTTACAAAAGTTTCCATATGGAAGAAATAAGCGGCGGGTTTGCGGTCGTCAAGGAATACGGTTTTATGCATACGGTTTTCTATATTCTCATTTTGGCCTACCAGATTGCCGGCATAGCGTTTATCATTTACACCTTTTTCTTAAAAAAACAGGTTTCCCGTAAAATTCTGTTTCTTTTGATGCTTCCGCAGCTTCTGACGGTAGTCGGATATTTGCTGAACCGCTTTATGCCGCCCGGGATTGATACGTTAGCCGGGTCCTATGTTTTTGCACAGATTATCTATCTTTTTATTGTCGATCAGATTGCGCTTTACGATGTCAGTGATATGGTGGTGGAATCCATGGTAGAATCCGGTGAAACGGGCTTTGTGACCATCGATTTCAAATACCGTTACCTCGGCAGCAACGAAACCGCCAAAAGGATTCTGCCGGCACTGAATGATCTGCATGTGGACGGAAAACTGAAAAGGACCGGAGAAATCGGAGAGAAGGTAATTCCCTGGCTGGATCATTTTCGTGAGGATAATTCAAACGATCAGTACTTATACGAAAAAAGAACGGAAGGCAAAGAGAGTGAATATTATACGGTGAACGTGAACTATCTGTATGACGGAAATTTCCGCAGAGGATATCAGATATTCATGGAAGATGATACAAAGAATCAGCAGTATATCCATCTGATGGATCAGTACAACACGGAACTGGAAGGGGAAGTGGAAGCAAAGACCGAGCGGATTGTTCAGATGCATAACAATCTGATTCTGAGCATGGCAACCATGGTTGAAAGCAGGGACAATTCCACGGGAGGACATATCAGAAGAACCAGCGAGGGTGTACGGATTTTAATCGGGGAAATGAAAAAGGATTCTTCGTTTTCACTGGATGAAGAATTCTGCAGGGATATCATAAAAGCGGCGCCCATGCATGATCTCGGAAAAATCGCCGTCGATGACAGCATTCTTCGAAAACCCGGAAGATTCGAGCCGTGGGAATTCGAAAAAATGAAAATTCATGCGGCTGAGGGAGCAAGGATTGTACATGAAATTTTAAAAGATACGGATGATGAATCGTTTAAAACTGTGGCGGAGAATGTGGCGCATTTTCATCACGAGCGTGTGGACGGAAGCGGCTATCCGGAAGGTCTGAAAGGAGATGAGATTCCGTTCGAAGCCAGAATTATGGCGATTGCGGATGTATATGACGCACTGGTCAGCAAACGTGTCTACAAGGAGAAGATGAGTTTTGATAAGGCGGACCAAATTATCATGGAAGGCATGGGAACGCAGTTTGACGAGCGGCTAAAAGATGTATATGTGAAAGCCAGACCGAAACTGGAAGAATTCTATCAAAACTGTGAGTAAAAATTAGGGGTTGACAAAGAAAAAAAATTTTGATAACTTTTTTGGTGAATTTAATAATTTAAACCGATGAAGCGGAGATAAAGGCAGTTATGCCGATACAGAGAGTTCACGATGCTGAGAAGTGAACACGAAACAGATTGTCAAATGGACCGCGGAGGGTGCAGTCAAATGTAGGTTTCTACAGAGTATTCTGCAACGTAAGGCATACGTCAGTTGTCTGGGATATGAAGGTATCCTGTAAGTGCACGAGTCATATCGTGAATCAAGGTGGCACCGCGGATAGGTGATAAAAAGCACAGTATTCGTCCTTGACAGAAGATAAACTGTCAGGGACGTTTTTTTATACCGAAATGAGGGAAAAGACATGAAATTTTATCCGGCTTTGGAAGAAGTAAAGAGAATTGCACAAACGAATGAATACTCCGTAGTTCCCGTCAGTGCGGAAATTTTATCCGATTTTATCACTCCGATTGAGTGTATGAGAATTTTAAAAAGTGTTTCCACACACTGCTATATGCTCGAATCCGCAAAGGCGAGTGAGGTTTGGGGGCGTTATTCTTTCTTGGGATACGACCCGAAGCTGGAAATCACCTGTATTGACGGACACCTTAAAGCAGGAGATCTGGCGATGGAAGTAAAAGATCCGTCCGAAACCATAAGACAAATTCTTTCGGAATACAAAAGTCCGAAATTCGAATATCTTCCTCCTTTCCACGGCGGGCTTGTAGGTTATTTTTCATATGATTATTTAAAATACTCCGAGCCTGCCGTAGAGTGTAGTGTTCAGGATGCAGAGCACTTCAAAGACGTGGACTTAATGCTTTTTGACAAAGTCATCGCATTCGATAACGTAAAACAGAAAATAATTTTAATCGCGAATATGTCCTTAAAAGATCCGGAAGTGGGTTATAACAAGGCGACGATGGAACTTTCCCAGATGGCCGCGTTGCTGAAAACAGGACAGAAGCTGAATGAAAAGGCGGGTCGTATTACCGGAGAAGTCAGTGCCCTTTTTGACAAAGAAGAGTACTGTGAAATGGTGGAGAGGGGAAAGCATTACATTAAAGAAGGAGACATTTTCCAGATTGTTCTTTCAAACCGCTTAAGCGCACCGTTTGAAGGAAGTCTTTTTGAAACCTACCGGAGACTGCGTACCATCAATCCTTCGCCGTATATGTTCTATTTTTCCGGAACGGATGTGGAAGTGGCAGGTGCTTCACCGGAGACACTCGTGAAACTCGAAGACGGTGTGCTTCATACTTTCCCGCTTGCCGGAACAAGGCCGAGGGGAAAGACAAAGGAAGAAGACGAAGCACTCGAGGCGGAACTTCTTGCGGATGAAAAGGAACTTGCCGAACACAATATGCTGGTGGATCTTGGAAGAAACGATCTTGGAAGAATCAGTAAATTCGGAACGGTCTCGGTGGAAAAACTTCGCGTAATCGAACGATTCTCCCATGTAATGCATATCGGGTCCACGGTACGCGGAGAAATAAGAGACGATAAGGATGCACTTGATGCCATCGCATCGGTTCTACCCGCCGGAACGTTATCCGGAGCACCGAAAATCCGGGCCTGCCAGTTAATCGGGGAACTGGAAAATAACAAAAGGGGAATTTACGGAGGAGCCATCGGGTATATCGATTTTTCCGGGAACATGGATACATGCATTGCCATCCGGATTGCCTATAAGAAAAACGGAAGAGTATTTATCAGAAGCGGCGCAGGAATCGTGGCGGATTCCGTACCGGAGAAAGAATACGAAGAATGTTTAAATAAAGCAAGAGCGGTATTAAATGCATTAAAAGCCGCCGGAGAGGAGGAAGAATGATTCTTTTAATCGATAATTACGACAGTTTCTCCTATAATCTGTATCAGTATCTCGGTGAGTTTGAAACGGATATTAAAGTCATTCGAAACGACGAGTTAACGACAGAGGAAATCGAAGCATTAAAACCGGACGGAATCGTGCTTTCTCCGGGACCGGGCAGACCGGCGGATGCGGGAGTCATCGAGGAGGTTGCCGTTAAACTCGGGAAAACGATTCCGGTTCTCGGAATCTGCTTGGGACACCAGGGAATCTGCGAAGCTTTCGGCGGGCGTGTTACTTACGCAAACCGTCTGATGCACGGGAAAACGTCCGTTGTAAGAAAAACCGCGGATTGTCCGATTTTTGAAGGATGTCCCGACCGGTTTGAAGTAGCGAGATATCATTCTCTGGCCGCCGATGAAAACAGTCTTCCGGATTGTCTTATTGTTACGGCACTTACCGAAGAAGGCGAGATTATGGCGGTGCAACATAAAGAATATCCGGTATACGGGCTGCAGTTTCATCCGGAATCGATTCTGACACCGGAAGGGAAGAGGATGATTCAAAACTATATTAAGATGTGCAAAAAAGAAGCATAAAAACGCCGGACAAAAAAGAAAGAACGAAAAAAGGAGCGAAAAACATGATTAAAGAAGCAATCGTAAAAATCGTAAACAAGGAAGATTTAACGTACAAAGAAGCATATGATGTAATGAACGAAATTATGAGCGGCGAAACAACACCGACCCAGAATGCGGCATTTTTATCCGCGCTTTCCACAAAGAGTGCGAAAGCGGAAACCATCGATGAAATTGCCGGCTGTGCGGCAGCCATGAGAGACCACGCGACAAAAGTGGAAAGTGATCTGGATATTTTTGAAATCGTCGGAACCGGCGGAGACAACGCACACAGTTTCAATATTTCCACGACTTCCGCACTGGTTGCGGCAGCAGGCGGGGTAAAGGTTTCCAAGCACGGGAACAGAGCGGCCTCTTCTTTATGCGGTACCGCGGACTGCCTTGAAGCGCTCGGTGTCAATATTGACCAAAGCCCCGAGAAGTGTATCGAACTGTTAAACGAAGTCGGAATGTGCTTCTTCTTTGCACAGAAATATCATTCTTCGATGAAATATGTCGGAGCCATCCGTAAGGAACTCGGTTTCCGGACCGTGTTTAATATTTTAGGACCCCTTACCAATCCGGCTTCGCCAAAAAGATATTTACTCGGTGTTTATGATGAGTATCTTGTAGAGCCGTTAGCCCAGGTACTGATTAACTTAGG
>OMRN01000095.1 GCA_900313265.1 uncultured Lachnospiraceae bacterium
ATAAATTCAGTGAGATCTATGCCAATCCTCCGAAGATGGGAAGCGAAGACTTAGAAGAACCTCTTGCCCTGCCGGAAGAAGATATCGTAGATGTTCCTGTTCCGGCTGATGAAACCGAAGATGTCATTATCGATGAAGATGAGGAAGAAGGGGACGACGAGGATGTTCCTTCCAAGGATGAAAAAGACACGAAAGAGGAAGAAATAAAGGATGAGCCGGCAGAGGACAATGAAAAATAGTGAAAAAATAGTGTAAAAATAGTGTATTTTTAATGGAAATTCAAGCCTTGTTTTGCTATAATATCATCGAGGTGAATAGAAGATGATTAAAGTAGTTTTAACAAATGAGATTTTAAAATACATAACGGAAATTGAAAAAAACAGATTCAAGGTTTCTTCCGTTAAACTACCAAGGTCTGTAGCTGGCAAATTGCGTAAGAATTCCAAGAAAAAGAGTTCATATGCCTCAAATAAGATTGAAGGGAATCCCCTCTCAGAAAAGCAGGTTGATGAGGTTATCGAGCGCGATGATAGAATGCATTTTTTAAAGCCGGAACAGGAAGTTCGTAATTATTTTCTTGCCCTGAATTATTTAGAAGAGAAGGTAAAAAAGAAAGAACGTTTTTCCAAGAAGCTGATATTAGATGTTCAGAAGTATGTTGAGAAGGGGGCGTCCAAGGAAAAAATCGGACTTAGAGGCCCAATGCCTCCCGGTGTACTTTTTGCGGTTTATGATTCTCAAACGGGAAACCCTGATTATATTCCGCCGGAGTATTCTGATATACCGGAGTTGCTGGATGAACTGGTCGAGTATGTAAATACTACAGATGATCATCCATTGATTGTTGCGGCCGTTGTGCATTATCAGCTGGTAACGATACATCCGTTTGAAGACGGAAACGGAAGAACGGCACGTCTGCTGTCAGGATTCATTTTGGATTCAAACGGATATGGTTTTAATGGCATCGGTTCCTTAGAGGAATACTTTGCATATGACATAAATGAGTACTATGAGTCGATACAGATGGGGTTGCCGGCACTGTATTACTCGGGGAGAAATAATCCGCCGCATCCGGAAGTGTGGGTAAATTATTTTCTGCGTATGGTGCTGTTATATTCGAATAAGATTTGTGAACTGTCAGTAAGCTCCAGTGAGGATGAAATAAGCGGAAGCTTATCCTATTTAAAGGGCAAAGAAAAGGAACTGCTTCTGTTTTTGATAAAGAAACATAAAGGAGAGTTTACCCCCATCGAAGTCAGCCGTGAAATCGGTGTGACAAACAAAACGGTTATAAACAGATTATCGGTTTTGGTGAAAAACGGGTTTGTGGAACCGCGGATGGTAAATCAGCGCATCCGGTCTTATGAACTAAGCGATTTTACGAGGGATCATGAAAAAACGATAAAGAAGATGATTTCATAACTTTTATGAAAAACAGTGGAATTTAAAAATTCACATTACGAATGTATGCGGGAGGAAACAGGAATGAAGAATTGGAAGAAAGCTGGAATTATGCTATAAGGGCATTGAAAAAAGTAAAAAATACGAGGGTTTAAGCTATGATAAAGATACTGTTTGTTTGCTGGGGCAATATTTGCAGAAGCCCAATGGCTGAATACATTATGAAAGATCTGGTGAGAAAAGAAGGCTTATCGGATGTGATTTACGTGGAGTCTGCGGCCACGTCTACCGAGGAACTGGGAAATCCGGTGTATCCGCCGGCGAGGGATGAACTGAAGCGGCACGGAATTGACTGCAAGGGGCATCATGCGAGGCAGGTACGTCCGTCCGATTATGAGAAATTCGATTACATTATTGCGATGGAAGATATTCATTACCGCATTATGAAAGATCGTTTTTTCGGCGGAAAAGGGGATAAAATCACGCTCTGCATGGACTATTCCTCGCATCCGGGAGAACAGATTGACGATCCGTGGTATACAAGGGACTTCGTGATAGCGTATAATCAGATTGAGGAAGGCTGCAGAGGTCTTTTGAAACATATAAAATGTCAAACCAGTCAGTTTTAAACCGAATATGGATGGTATTCTATGTGCTGGCCGCGCTCGTGTACGGCTTTATTCTTGTTGTCAGCATCCGTTCGCCGCTTCACTACCTCGAACCGAAAGAGATGGCAGTCGGAACAATTGTTGCGGCGGTCATTTTTGCGGTTTTCTGTTTTGCGTGGCACAAGGGCTATGATTCGCTGAAAAAGAAGGGAAAAATCCATTCATTGTCCATCATCTATTGGATTACGCTGGGCCTTTTCGGGTTCTTTACCTTCATTCTGCTTGCGCTTCACGGCAATCATTATCACATCGTGGGAGACTACGAGTTCCTCTATGTTAGTGCGCTGGAGCAGGCGGACGGGGAACCGCTTTCTTATCCCGGCTATTTTCTTACATATTCGAATAACATCCGGCCGATGCTGATGCTCGGCGCTTTATTTAAAGTGTTCCATGCCATTCATATGGATGAATATTATCCGATGCTCATCATCAGCGTCATTACGTTACTTGGTTCCGCCTGGGCAGCCGGAGATCTGCTTTCGGACGGAGAGAAGCATAAATGGAGAATGCCGGTTCTGCTTCTGATTATGGCCTGTCTTCCGATTTTTGTTTTTACCGGCGTATTTTATACGGATACGTTAAGTTTCGGAACGGGAGTGATTGCAGTCGCACTTTTAAAACGGGCTTTCCGGGATAAGAAAAAAATCTGGCTGATTCC
>OMRN01000096.1 GCA_900313265.1 uncultured Lachnospiraceae bacterium
TACCACATGGTGGGAATCGATTCGGACGGAATTCTGCATGTCGGATCAATGACCGGAAATGAGGCCATCGCGCAGGGCGTTTGCTGGGCAGTCAGCTTTATCACCCATGACGGACTGGCATCGTCTTTAATTATAAACGGTGAAGTTCAGCATAAGAATTTAGGCGGAGGCGTCAATCCCCGAACCGTTTTGGGACAGCGTGCCGACGGGGCACTGCTTTTGCTCGTGCTGGACGGAAGAAGCATCAATACACTCGGCGCTACGATGCAGGATGTGGTGGACATTATGCTTGAGTACGGTGCGGTAAACGCCGGAAACCTGGATGGGGGTTCCTCTTCCGTAATGGTTTACGACGGGGAAATCATCAATCACTGTGCCTCGGTAACGGGACCGAGAAGAATCCCCACGGGATTTATTGTATTAAAGGAAGCACCGTAAATATTACGGTTGAAGCCGGAACAGAAAGTAAGACATGTAATGCCGTTTGGGATTAACGACGACGGCAGAATCTGACGAAGAGATATACGAAACACATGGCGGAAACGGAAAAGAAAACGAAAAAAGGAATCGCATGGTGGAAAGTACTGCTCATCTGGGCGGGCGTTCTTTTGGTGCTCGGAGCCGTGCTCTGTGTCGTTTTGTACCGTTTCCTGGATGTTTACGAGCAGACCCGTCCGGAAGCCGTTATGGAAGAAATGCTTGCCGGAACATCGACCGAAGATTTTCTTTCGATGGCAAAGGAGAATGTGAATTTCGAACTGACCGAATTCGAAAGTCCGCAGGAACTTTATGAGGAATATACCGAACAGATTGATACAGGCAAAACCTTAAGCTACCGGATTCTGCGTGAAGGAGAAAATGCCGGACAAAACGGGCCGGAACTGTCCGATTTGACAGGAGGACAGGCGGGAGCAGGTTCCTCGGATGATGAGCAGATTTATATCGTAAGAAGCGGAGCATATAATATCTGCAATGTCCGTTTGGAGGAATACGGCGATGAGGTCGGATTCGGACGGCGCAAATGGAGAGTGGCTTCCGTGGAAGCAGCGGATTTAAGAAATATTCTTCCTTCGGTAAATGTCGAAATTGAATATCTGCCGGGAGAGGAAAATAATTTTACTCTAAACGGAATTACCGTTCCGGAAAAATACCGGACGGAGCAAGGGGTTGAAATTCCGGATTTAAACGAAATCGAGAAAAACAGGGAGAACCCGCCGACTTTTGACAAAGCCGTAATCGGACCGATTTATTCCGATGTGGTGGTTGCGGATGCGGACGGAAAAGTACTTCCCTGTGAGAAGGAAGAAGACGGTGTTTTGCTTTTTGTGTCGTCCTTCCCGAAATACAGTATAAAGGTATCGTCTCCGGAAGACAGCAATGTTTATATTGATGATGTGAAACTGTCTTTAAAAGACGCCGAGCTGGATGACGGTCTTTTTGAGGGTCTTGTGGATGAATATATCGGAAACGGACTTTACCGGACGGCAACCTGGGATTACAAAGATTTCTACGAAGAACCGGAAGTACGCGGCGAGAGCGTTTATCCCGACGGACATTTATCGGAGATTCCGAAAACCGAAGGGGAAATCTGCTTCCTTCATGACGATCCAGAACCGGAGGACGGCGAAAGATATCTTGCCGCAAAGAATTTCTTTGAAGCATACATGAATTATTCGGCATATTCCTATAACGGAGGAAGTTTCAGCAGACTTTTATCCTTAATTCTTCCGGGAACCGATTTGTACAATTATGTCGGTTCATCGAGAGCGGCCATGATCTGGGCGTCCGCGACCAAGACGGAATATAAGAATTTAACTTACGGAAACTTCCACAGTATCGGGGATAAATGTTTTGTCTGCACGGTATCCTATGATGCGGATATGACGGCAAACAGCTGGTACGAAAGATACAGTTATGAACTCAAAAACAGCTATGAGCTCGTTTTTGTGAAAAAGAACGATGTGTGGTATGCGGCAAAAATGTCCGTTTTAAGCGGAGAATAAAAGAAAATAGTGTTGACATACCGCCGGAAGCGTGGTATTTTAGAAAAGGTCGTCTGACGACCGTGCCGAAGACAGTAGGTGTCGCGGATATGCGACGTAAGCGAAGCGCCTACCGAGGATGAGTGAGAGGAATAACGGAAAAGATTTGTCTTTGTCCGTACGCGCGGGTTTCGTGCCCGGCGCACTGATACTGAAATTACCCTCCTGTCCTTAAGGCAGGAGGTTTTTTATCTCTCTTTTCGGCAATCAAAATAAGATAAGGAGGAAAAGAGAATGGCGAAAGTTGAATTAAAACAGCCTATTGTGGAAGAGATTTCCGCCGGAATCAAGGATGCAAAGTCCGTTGTTCTGGTAGACTACCGCGGACTTACCGTTGAGCAGGACACCAGACTTCGTAAGGAACTTCGTGAGAACGGTGTAACTTACAAAGTTTACAAGAACACCATGATGAACTTCGCATTCAAGGGAACCGATTTTGAAGGACTTGCTCCTTTGCTTGAAGGACCCAGCGCACTGGCATATTCCACAGAAGATGCTACAGCACCTGCCAGAGTAATCTGCGGATTCGCAAAGAAGGCAGACAAGCTCGAGGTTAAGGGCGGCGTTGTCGAAGGTACTGTTTACGATGCTGACGGAATCAAGAAGATTTCCGAAATCCCTTCGAGAGAAGTTTTACTCGGAAGACTCTTCGGCAGCATGCAGTCCCCGATTACAAACATGGCCCGCGTACTCAATCAGATCGCAGAGAAGAACGGCGCAGAGGCATAATAACAAAAAAGAAACTGACAAGGAATCTGCCTGACGATAAGAAGGCAGCATAAAAATTTACGGAGGATTAAAAAATGGCTAAATTAACTACCCAGGAATTTATCGACGCTATCAAAGAGCTTAGCGTACTTGAATTAAACGAATTAGTAAAGGCTTGTGAGGAAGAGTTCGGTGTATCCGCAGCAGCCGGTGTTGTTGTTGCAGGTCCTGCAGCTGATGCAGCTCCCGTTGAAGAGAAGACCGAGTTTGATGTAGAACTTACCGAAGTTGGTCCTAACAAGGTTAAGGTTATCAAAGTTGTTCGTGATGCTACCGGTCTCGGACTTGCTGAAGCAAAGGGTGCCGTTGAGGCAGCTCCGAAGGTAATCAAGGAAGCTTGTGCTAAGGCTGAAGCTGAAGAACTCAAGGCTAAACTTGAAGCTGAAGGCGCTAAGGTTACCTTAAAGTAATTCATCCGATGATTCAAAGATCCGTTAAAGCGGCATAAAACCGCCGGCGGAGCGAGGATAGAACTTAATAAAAAAATAATCAGGCAATTGGGAAAAAAGTTGTTGACTCCCAATTGCCTTTTTGCTATAATGGACAATGCGCTATTGTGGGAAAGGGTCCCCTTTTGCCTTTTTTGCGTAATAAAATGAAAGAAGGATGCGAGAGCTAATGGAAAAGAACAGAATACGTCCAATTGTGAACGGCAACAGCCGGCGTATGTCTTATCAGCGCCAGAAAGAGGTTCTTGAGATTCCCAATCTGATCGAAGTTCAGAAGGACTCCTATGAATGGTTCAAGAACGAGGGCTTGAAAGAAGCATTTGACGACATTTCTCCGATTACGAATTTCGGTGGCGACATTCGTATGGAATTTGTCGGATTCAAGCTTTATGAGGACGAGGCAGAGCACACGATCGAAGAGTGCAAAGAGCGTGATATTACTTATGAAGCTCCTCTTCGGGTTAAAGTTCGTCTTTTCGATGAGAATAATAAGAACGATATCAAGGAACATGAGATTTTCATGGGCAAGCTCCCCATTATGACGGAGAACGGAACGTTCGTCATTAACGGTGCGGAGCGTGTAATCGTAAGCCAGTTAGTTCGCTCGCCCGGAATTTACTATACAATTTCCCGTGATAAAATCGGTAAGAAACTCTATTCTTCACAGGTTATTCCGAACCGTGGAGCATGGCTTGAGTATGAAACCGATTCCAATGACGTGGCTTATGTTCGTGTGGACAGAACCAAGAAGGTTCCCATCACCGTATTTATCCGAAGCTTAGGCCTCGGAACCGATGAGGAAATCATCGAAACCTTCGGTGACGAGCCCAAGATTCGGGCATCGTTTACCAAGGATATTGCAAAGAATTATATCGAAGGCCTTCGTGAATTCTACACCAAGGTTCATCCCGGTGAGCCTTTCAGCGTAGAGAGTGCGGAGAACTTCTTAAACAGCATGTTCTTTGATGCAAGACGTTACGATCTTGCCAAAGTCGGCCGTTATAAGTTCAATAAGAAACTTCTGCTTCGCAACCGTATTGCCGGTCATGTTCTCGCAGAAGATGTTGTAAGCGAATATACAGGCGAAATTATCGCAAAGCAGGGTGAAGTGGTTTCCGCGGAAGTGGCAAACCGCATTCAGAACTCTGCCGTTAAGAGCGTGGTAATCCAGACTGAAGAGAAGAACGTTATCGTTCTTTCCAACTTAATGGTTGATATTACCGAATGGATTGACTGTGAGCCGGAAGAACTCGGCATCACCGAGCTTGTTTACTTCCCTGAACTGATGAAGATTATCAACCAGTTTGCGGACAGCCCGGAAGAACTGACCGAAGCCATCCAGAACAATGTTCACAACTTAATTCCGAAGCATATTACGAAGGAAGATATTTTAGCTTCCATTAACTATAACATCCATCTTGAGTACGGCATCGGTAACGACGACGATATCGACCACCTCGGCAACCGTCGTATCCGTGCGGTCGGTGAACTTTTACAGAACCAGTACCGTATCGGTCTTTCCCGTATGGAAAGAGGTGTTCGTGAAAGAATGACGACACAGGATACCGAGACCTTAACTCCGCAGAACTTAATCAATATCAAGCCTCTGCAGGCAGCCATCAAGGAGTTCTTCGGATCTTCCCAGCTGTCCCAGTTCATGGATCAGAACAACCCTCTCGGAGAGCTTACTCACAAGAGACGTCTTTCCGCGTTAGGACCGGGTGGTCTTTCCAGAGACCGGGCCGGATTCGAAGTTCGTGACGTACATTACACCCATTACGGAAGAATGTGCCCGATCGAGACTCCCGAAGGTCCCAACATCGGTCTGATCAACTCCCTTGCATCCTATGCAAGAATTAACGAATACGGTTTTGTTGAGGCTCCTTATCGCAGAGTCGACAAGTCCGATCCGGAAAATCCCCGTGTAACGGACGAAGTTGTATATATGACGGCGGATGAAGAAGATAATTATTATGTAGCGCAGGCGAATGCCAAACTTGACGAGGAAGGACATTTCGTAAGAAGCGTTGTTTCCGGTCGTCACAGAGATGAAATTCAGGAATATCCGAAGAAAATGTTCGATTTCATGGATATTTCTCCCCGTATGGTATTCTCCGTTGCAACGGCGCTCATTCCGTTCTTACAGAACGACGATGCAAACCGTGCACTGATGGGATCCAACATGCAGCGTCAGGCCGTTCCCCTTCTGTTTACCGAAGCACCGGTAATCGGAACCGGTATGGAAGTAAAGGCTGCCGTTGACTCCGGTGTATGTGTGGTTGCAAAGAAGCCCGGTACCGTAACCTATGTTTCTTCCGAACTCATCAAGGTAACCTGCGATGACGGCGAGAAGATGGAATACAAGATTGCCAAATTCGTTCGAAGCAACCAGAGCAACTGCTACAACCAGAAGCCGATTGTTTTCAAGGGCGATCATATTGCGGCAGGACAGGTTATTGCAGACGGTCCTTCTACCGCAAACGGAGAACTTGCACTCGGTAAGAACCCGTTAATCGGATTCATGACCTGGGAAGGTTACAACTACGAGGATGCCGTTCTTTTAAGCGAAAGACTTGTTCGTGAAGATGTTTATACATCCATTCACATTGAAGAATA
>OMRN01000207.1 GCA_900313265.1 uncultured Lachnospiraceae bacterium
AATATAGCCGCCGAAAGGAATTTCCGTTTCATCCTCTGTCGTAATGATAACCTTACTTGGAAATTTGTTGCACTTCAGGGTACAGCACGGATATTTATATCCTTCTTTCACGTCCGTTTCATCGGATTCGTCAAAATCAACTTTTAAAGTCAGCTTATCATAATTCTCTGTTTTTCCGCTTTCCCAATACTTAATATAACTGACATACATCATCGGATCATCGGGATTTTCCCTTCCGGCGCAAATCATGATATACTTTGCGTCTTCCTCTTCTTTGATATACCATCCTCTTTCAAAATCGGGACCGTATTCCGTTCTGTCCAAAAGTGTATATTCGTAACCGTTGACATTTATCGGTTCATTTTTTATTTTTCCGGACAATACGTCAAAACTGTGAAAAGAACTCGGAACAGCATTCCACAGGTTGTATAAATCATATTCCGAATTTTTATTCACAATCTGAATACGGCAGATTTTTTCATCGGAAGGCGTAACAAATACTCTGGCATCCGAACCGTCGTCCAGTCTCCAGATATAATACTTTAAATCTTCTTCATCGCTTTTTGTAAAAGGACCTATTTCATTTTCAATGTCTTCAATGGATGAGTCTTTGCTGACATTTTCAAAATAATCCAAAGTCGGTGTAAGCAAAACCGGTTCCTCTGTTACAGCATCCGTTCCGGTTTCTTCGGATGTCTGAAAAGTCGTTTCGCCTTTCTTTGAGAGGGTACACCCGGTCAGAAACAGAGTCAACGAAAGAAAAATCATGCATATCAAAAACCAGATTTTATTATGTAATTTATTCATCCTGTTTTCCCCTGTTCTTTTTACTTATCCGAAGAAATGTAACGTACAATCCCGCTGAACCTTCTAATTTTTGCTGAATTTCTTCCGGTTTGTGCCCTGCGCTTTGAACGAATGCCGACAGTTACTTTACGATCTCCATCTCTTTTATTTCGCATTCGTCCTTTACTTTAACATACTCCACATTCAAAACCGCATCATATCCGCTTAACTTTTCAAAATCCGCATAATCGGACAGGCTTACCTTTTCGGCATCTTCAGGATAATAATAAATTTTAAAGCCCAGTTTTGCCGTAGTCATTTGTACTGCATCCTTTTCGCCAAGGAGAACTTCCTTTAGTTTTTCCGAATCCGCTTTCAGTTCATCTTCGGAAACCGTTTTATAGATAACCACTCCGTAATAAGCACCCATCGCCGCATAATAGGTATCAAAGGTCGTATCCTTGTTAAAATAGTCGACATATTCACCCCTGCTTTCGCAAATATCATAGTCCGCTCCCGGAAAAGCGCTTTCCATAAGCTCACGACCCTTTTTCAGTCCTTCTTCTTTCAGCATAAGACTTGCATAATTATCGGAAAACGGTTCTCTGCCAAGAGCCTCAAAAGAAGCCTCATAGTGAACGCTGACACCTTCATCGGGAAATTTTTGTGACGAGAAATAATAGGTATTCGAACCGTTATTTTCTTTTTTATCCACAAAAGTAAATGTATCATCATACTTCGTCAGATACTCCTTTGCCTGATCTTCCAGTGTCGGTGAACAGCCGAATAAAGCCATCACCATCACAACCGTTGCTAAAGATACTGCCAAAACTTTCCTTTTGTTCATTCCGAAAACCTCCGTTTTTTTTGATTTTTTCAAAAACTCCCTTTATCTTTCTATACTCTCACTTTACATACTTTTTCCGCCGAAAAATCTCCGATAGGAAAATATCCTATTTCCCCTCATATCCTATATCCTAGAAAAAGAGTGAAATCAGTTCTGCCAAAGGCCCCATAATCAAAAGCCAGAACAGCGCAATCCATAAAAGATTCTCATTTTTTGTGTATACCGCCAGAAAAACCAAAAGAAAAAGAATCAGTATTGCCACGATATAGCAAATCCATTTTACCAGAAAACTGCCCATGATGCGTTCCTTTCGCTTAACGTATCACACAAAAACTTCGTGGAGCGTCTTTTAATCTTTTGATCCCTGCAACATTTTTATTATAATTCAAACACACTGCCCGTTTCAACGGATATATTCGTAAAAATAAGAATCTCTATTGACAAATAAAGGCTTCATGAATAAAATATATAGCGTATGTGTGCATTAAAAACGTCCGTGTCCGGCTTTAATGCAAAGAAACCAAATATAAATGGAGGTGAAAAGCATTGGCTAATATCAAATCTGCGAAGAAAAGAATCCTTGTTAATCAGACTAAGGCTGACAGAAACAAAGCAATTCGTTCCGGCGTTAAGACTGCTGTAAAGAAAGTTTACGCTGCT
>OMRN01000147.1 GCA_900313265.1 uncultured Lachnospiraceae bacterium
CAGCTATGCGATGTCGATTCTTAAATCCGATGCCGGAAGGGATTCAGGCTGCAACCGCTTTACCTTTGCTTATGAAAAACCTTTTGCGGGCGAGGGACGTTTCATTCATACTTATATGAGTGACGGAAATCCCCTTCCTTCTTTCGAAGGCGAGCCGGAATGGGTGGATATAAAGGGCGGAATCGATGAATTCACCTCCCTTGTATGGGAAAACTTAAACGAGGACAACAAGGTTTCTTTATTTGTTCGTTTCATTGACATCGAAACCGGCAAATACGAGACCCGTATCTGTAATAAAAATCAATAAGAGCATAAAAGGGTGCCTGTCACTTTTGGGTCAAAAGTGACAGGCACCCGGAAAAGAAAGGAAACGATGATGAAAGATTTGGAATTAAAATACGGCTGTAACCCGAATCAGAAGCCTTCGAAAATATTCGTAAATGACGGAAGAGAACTTCCCATCGAGGTATTAAACGGAAAACCCGGATATATCAATTTTATGGATGCTTTTAACGGCTGGCAGCTGGTAAAAGAATTAAAGAAAGCAACGGGACTTCCCGCAGCAACTTCCTTTAAACATGTATCCCCGGCCGGTGCGGCGGTAGGACTTCCTTTAAGCGATACGCTCGCCAAAATTTACTGGGTGGACGATTTAGGGGAATTATCTCCGTTAGCCTGCGCTTATGCAAGAGCCAGAGGCGCGGACAGAATGTCTTCCTTCGGTGATTTTATTGCATTATCCGATGTGTGTGACGTTCCGACAGCCCGTATTATTAAAAGAGAAGTATCCGACGGTATCATTGCTCCGGGATATGAGCCCGAAGCACTTGAAATTCTCGCTTCCAAGAAGAAGGGAAATTACAATGTAATCAAAATCGATCCGGATTACATGCCGACTCCGATTGAACATAAAGATGTATACGGCATTACCTTTGAGCAGGGAAGAAACGAATTCAAAATCGACAAAGAACTTCTTTCCAATGTCGTAACCGATAATAAGGAAATTCCGGAACTGGCTCAGATTGACCTGATTATTTCCTTAATTACCTTAAAATATACACAGTCCAACTCCGTATGCTATGCAAAAGGCGGACAGGCAATCGGTATCGGTGCCGGACAGCAGTCGAGAATTCACTGCACCCGTCTTGCCGGATCCAAAGCAGACAACTGGTGGCTTCGTCAGAGTCCTCAGGTACTCGGCCTTCAGTTTGTGGATGAAATCGGACGTCCGGACAGGGACAATGCCATCGATGTATACATCGGCGAGGAATATGAAGATGTTCTTGCGGAAGGAACCTGGCAGAGAATTTTCAAGGTAAAACCGGCGGTATTTACCAAGGAAGAGAAGAGAGCATGGCTGAATCAGATGGAAGATGTCGCACTCGGCTCCGATGCATTCTTCCCGTTCGGTGACAATATCGAGCGTGCAAAGAAGAGCGGTGTAAAATACATAGCCGAGCCCGGCGGATCCGTTCGTGACGAGCAGGTAATCGAGACTGCGAATAAGTATGGCATGGCAATGGCATTCACCGGAATGCGTCTGTTCCATCACTGAAAATCGGAACTGTTAAACAAATCTTTTATTCAGACATCAGGCCCTTTCGTTAATACGGAAAGGGCCTTTTTTCAATCGGGAATTCGTTTGACAGATTGTCAGCATAATCCTAAAATGATATAATTTTTCCGGAATTTTTTTGATTAAGACATCCGGGAGGGGAATGTGAGACAGGGTAAGAGATGAATTTACAGAGCATTATTGAGATGGATGTACACGGAATGAGTGTGGATGAAGCCATTGCTGCGATTGAAAAACAGGTTAAAAATGCCCCACCGGGGGTATATCGTGTTGTGGTTATTCACGGGTTTAACCGTGGAAACCGCATTCAGCAGGCGATATACAGGGAACTGGGAAACGGAATCAATCCGAAGGTTCTTCGCATAACCGGCGGTGACAACCCCGGAAAAACGGAACTGATTCTGAGAGAGTACTGAATTGAAAAGCAGGAAAGTGCTACGAAAACGGAGGATTCGAAAAATGACAAAAATGTGGAAGAGAGCGGCAGGTATCGTTATGGCAGCGGCATTATCGCTGACTTTTGTTCTGTCTTCGGGAAACGTTGTAATGGCAGAAGAAGGAGATGCATCGGGCGGAGAGGAAGAAGTTTTAGGAGCCGGTTCCTACAAGGTCGGAGATATCATCAAATTCGGACACTATGAGCAGGACGGAAATACAGCGAACGGAAAAGAAGAAATAGAGTGGCAGGTTATCAAAGCGGAAGGCGGCCGTGTACTTGTGTTAAGCAAGTATATTCTGGACTGTAAAACATATCATGATACATCGGGCGCTGTGACATGGGAAACAAGTGCTCTTCGAAAGTGGTTAAATAACGATTTTAAGAATGCAGCATTTACTTCGGCAGAGCAGTCAATAATTCCGACGGTCACATTGGTAAATAAAGATAATGCTTATTACGGAACTCCGGGAGGCAAGGATACAAAAGATCAGGTTTTCTGTTTAAGCACGGATGAGGTTGAGGAGCTGATTGGCTATAATGTCTATGATGATAAAGATATGGAGGGTGCCAGTCATAAACTGCTTGCACAGGTTACCAGGTATGCGATAAGTCGTGGCTCAACGGAAGAGGAGATTGGAGAAGGTTCTTATGAGTATATGCTGAAAGACGAGGGATATCCACGTGATGTTATCGGACTTCGTACCAGCAGCTGGTGGCTGCGATCTCCCGGCATGAAGCCTGACTGGGCCTGTCAGGTCAATCACTTTGGGCATGCCGGTCCCGGTATTTCCATTTGGTGCGACAATTCATTTGAAATAGGCATGTCCGTCCGTCCCGCGTTATATATTAATGTTTATCCCGAATCCATTAAGCTGGATAAAACATCTGCGGATTTGTATTACGGAGATTCGCTCAAACTGTCTGCTACAGTAAAGCCCTCCGATGTAATGGATAAAACCGTTACATGGACCAGTAATTATCCGGATGTGGCAACCGTGGATGGCAGCGGAACGGTTAAAGCAACAGGAAAAAGATCAGGGATTGCTACCATTACCGCAAAAACCGTCAACGGTCTGACAGCTAAGTGTGAGGTAACGGTTTATGCCGATAATAATCCTTCCAATATTTTTGCGGATATTAAATACGGAAACTGGAAGTACGATGCCGCGAAGTCAGTTTATGACAAAGG
>OMRN01000199.1 GCA_900313265.1 uncultured Lachnospiraceae bacterium
GCAATAAAGCATTTACATCCTCTGTTTTCAAGATTTTTAACTACCGTAAAGGCAACATTACGGTCTTCCGACGCATATGACATAAAAATATCATACTTACTCATTCTTCCATTCCCCTCTTTCGTATCGATTACCGATTTTCGTCCGTTGTTTGTTCAACCAGTCCGTACCGGACTTTCAGTTTTAAAATCCTTCTTAAACTTTCATTAATCCTCTCTTCCGGAATTACGCCGGAAAGTACGGCATTTTCCACACCGGCAATCATCTCGTCCGAACCGTGCTGCGTTAATAAAAGATCATTTCCCGCCGTCACGGCTCTTACACCGATATCCTCAAAGCTGTATTTCCCTTCCACTGCCTGCATGGCAAGAGAATCGGTTATGATGACTCCCTGAAAACCGAGTTCGTCCCTTAAAATCGATATTACCTGAGGCGAAAGGGACGACGGAACATCCTCTATGGCCGGAACGGTTACATGCGAAACCATGACCATATCCGCACCGGCATCAATTCCGGCAGCAAAAGGAAGGAACTCCGCTTCTCTTAGTTCATCGAGTGTCTTATAGGAATACGCAGCTCCGAGATGGCTGTCTTCCTTAGTGTCTCCATGTCCCGGAAAATGCTTCAGCGTGCACATGACACCTCCGTCATGAAAGCCTTTCACGGCGGATGCCACCAGTTTTGCCGCCTGCTTCGGATCGTTGCTGTATGCTCTCGTTCCGATAATCTGATTCTCCGGATTCGTCCAGACATCCGCAACCGGCGCCAGATCCAGATTTACACCGAATGCACTGATTTCACTTCCGATGGTTTTTGCATTGTCATATGCTGTCTGTTCGCCTTCATCCTTATAAGAGTACATCGGAGAAAACTTTGTATTTCCGACCTTTTTCCCGAAGCGAACGACCGCTCCGCCTTCTTCATCCGTGCAGACGAACAATCCGATTCCGTGGTTTTCTTTCGCATAATTCTGGTAATCGGAAATCATGTTTCGAATCTGATCGGCTTCCGAAACATTATTCCCCATGATACAGATTCCGCCTACAGGTGTAGTCTTTAATTTTTCCTCCGTCTGGGAGTTTGCGCCGATACAGGCTGTATCTTTGGTAAGCTCATCCGGAGTAAGTACCGTCATCTGACAGATTTTTTCATGGAGGGACATCTCGTGAATCAGATTTTCGACGATTTCATCGATTACTTCATCCGGAAGTGCGGCCTGCACTTCTTCCGGTTCTTCGGACCCGTTTTCCGCCCCCGGTTCATTCGGACCGGGGCCGGAACCATCCGTGCCGTTTACTTCCGTTCCTTCGCCTATATCCGGAGCCGGTATATCCGACCGTGTTTCACTGCTTTCCTTTATGGAAACGTATTCTACCGGCTTTCCCGGTTCTTCCGGTTTATTCCGGGAGCTTTTTATAAAAAACGTAAAGAATACGGTTGCACATGCCAATACCAGTATTATCGGAATAAGAAATGACAGAACTCTTTTTACATTCAGTTTTCTTCTTTTTCTGTGTTTGTTGCTGCTCATTTTTCTTTTTTCTTTCCCTGCTTTCCCATCGATATCCGGTATCGTCTTTCCGTTTCACGCATATCTTCCGCGTAAATGCTTCCGATACTTTCAAAACGGATCATCACATCACGGTATCGGATACAGAGCTGCTCCTGTTCTTTTTGCAGTTCTTTTACATTTGCATAATCTCCCCGCATCGGCGGGTATGTCAAACCAAAAAGAACCGTCGGTACGCACGCAAACAAAAGTACGTACACGACGATTACTACCAGTGAGATAATCACACACATACTGTTGTCGTCCGTAGCAACGGCAATAATAAAAAGAGTGATAAATATTACTCCGCCCGAAAACGAATCAATGAAACCGATTACCGGTTTATGTGCCAGAAGAAATGCACTTGCAACGACCGAAAGCGGGTATGCAAAAAGCAGCACCAGCACAAAAACCATGGAATAAAACTCTCTCGCGTACAGACTGTGTGACTCGTATTGCAGAAAAAGAACAAAACAGGCACATACGGTAAGTAAGAGGTTTGACAATGCAAATAAAACCATTCCGATAATGTTAAGCGGTCTTGCCCGCCTTTCCTTTATTCGTTTCGGAATAGCATTCAGTTCATCTTCTATTGCTTTCTTTTCCCCAAGAAGTTCCTCTTCCACAACCTTTATTTTTTCTTCGGCTTGAATACCTTAATGATTTTAAACAGGCTGACAGCGGCGATGCAGGCCCAGGCAGCTGCCAGAGAATACTTCAGTGCTTTTCCCGGGAGAGACTTCTTAATGCTCTTCGGAGCTAACAGCTGAAAACAGGTAATAATTGCCAGGATCGGCAGAATATGAGTTTTCTTTCCGTGTTTCTTATTCTTGCAGCAAATTCCTTTACAACAATTCTTCATGACGCGCCTCCTTTATCATTTATATATTTGTTATCTTTCTTTTACAAGAACTGCTTCTATTATACACCCTGTTTGCCATTTTTGCGATAGGAAACAAAGAAAGGCTGCCGCAATTTGCGTCAGCCTTTCCCGAAAGGAGAATTATTTATAAAGCGAACACTTCGCCCGGATTATTCGATGTTAATCCATTATTCAATGTTAATAAGTTTTTTCTCTTCGACTTTCTCTTCTTTCTCTTTTTTCGGAACATTTAAAGTTAAAATACCGTCCTTAAATGCCGCCTTGATGTCATCCTGCGTTACCGCATCGCCTACATAAAAGCTTCTTGCGAAGTTTCCGTAATAACGCTCTTTGCGGATGTAATGACCTTCTTTGTCCTTCTCATCCTTTTCTGTCTTATGCTCGGCACGAACGGTAAGATATCCGTCCTTTAACTCCGCCTCGACATCTTCTTTCGTAAATCCCGGAAGTTCCATGTCGATAATGTACTCCGTCTCGGTTTCCCTTACATCCGTATGCATGATGGCTGCTCCTCCGTTTGCATGGCGAGCTGCTGCCGGTGCAAAGAAATCATCACCGAAGAAATCATCAAATAAGTTATTGTTACGTGTAAAAATAGCCGGTCTTAACATAGTGCAACCCTTCTTTCTTTTTATTGTCGGAGACATCCGCCTTACGGTAACCGTCATTGCAGGATTCCTTTCTTTCCTTCTGCGACGGAACTTCGGCTTCCGTCCCGTTTGTTTTATTTGTTATATGTATTATATAACACTTTTTGTTAGCACTGTCAATAGGTGAGTGCTAACTTTTTTTATAAAAAAAAGGTGACAGGCACTTTTCGCCTCCGGGTGACAGGCACTTTTGTAGCAAAAGTGCCTGTCACCCATATTGTCACCCATATGTCACCTTCGGTCTTTATCGATAAACTCGAGTATCAGAGTAGCTATGATCACATAAATCAGCGTCCATGCAATCAGCCATGCCCAGCATTTATAGACAACCAGAGAATCAAATTTAAATTCCGGTTTCTGGCTTAACTGTGCGGATTTCATCAAAAGCGGTTCCCGCAGATCATTTTCTTCGATATAGGTAAAAACAGGCTCAAAGGGCTCTTTTCCGTCTATTTCCACATGTTTTAGTTTATAGGCGTTATTCCACAGACTGACCATGGGCAGGGAATTATAATCTCCCTGTGCACAGATTGCCGTCATTCCCCACTTTGTTGTCGTCATATAGGTAAGAGGCATTGCCTTTTCCGGAATATTGAAATACAATCCGGAGAATAAAAGCTGTACAATTAATAAAAACGGCATAATCGTCATCGCTGTGGTTGTGGTTTTGGCAATAGAAGAAACTAAAAGGGCCAGCATATCCGCACAGTACGTGATTAAGAAAAGTGTGATTGCGAAATCCAGAATCGGAACCGAGGTTACCAGACTTTTGGACGGCATTTCTACCTTCAGCATAATCAGAACGGCAATGGTAATTCCCGTCTGAAGAAAACATAAAACCGCCTGGTAAATCATATGAGCCGCAATATAAGAACTGATATGAAGTCCCGAACGATGTTCTCGCTTTAAAATGGCCCTTTCACGGCAGATTGACTGAATGGAGTTAAAGAAGCCGTTCCATACACAGATACAGGCAAGCGCAAACGCTCCGGTTCCCGTTCCTTCCATGGTTTTAAAAAGCGGTTTTCCGACTGCAAAAGATACCAGTCCGGCGATAATGGCCGACATCGGAAGAACCTTCCAGTCGTTCTGGAATAAGAACATTCTGAAAAGTTTGCCCAGATAGATAAAGGTTTGTGATACATGGCCGATATGGCCTTTTTTCTTTGTCATTGTAGTTGTATTCATTTCGCTCATCTTTCTCACCCCGCCTTTTCCTGCATACGATCTGCATATTTTTCCACGAATTCATCGGCTCTTCCCTCTCCGCCTTCATCCTTCTGGTTTACGGAAAGAAGAATTTCTTCCATGGATTCTTTTCCGAAGAATTCGTAAGCCTCAGTAACGGGTCCGTACCAGGCCAGACGTCCGGTACGGCTTCCATCCTTGGCAAGCACGATGACATCATCGAATAAATCGATAACGCGGTCCGGTGTGTGGGTAATGACAACCACGATTTTTCCCTGATCGGCAATCGCACGAAGTTTCTCAAAAAGGGCTCTTGCCACGACTCCGTCAAGACCGGAATCCGGCTCGTCCAGAATAAAAAGCGAAGGATCCGAAATAAATTCCATGGCTATAGATAATCGTTTTCTCTGACCGCCCGAAAGTTTCGAAACCAGGCTCGTTCCTACACTTGCAAGACCAAACTGTTCCAGAACATCTTCTATTCTTGCATCCTTTTCGGCTTTGGGTACC
>OMRN01000049.1 GCA_900313265.1 uncultured Lachnospiraceae bacterium
CCGTACGGGAGAAACCGGAACGGTTTACACGTTTTTAAAGAAATGACGGAAAACAAAGAAAACAAAGCATACAAAATACTGAATATCATACTGACCGTCGGAACAATTCTTTTAGCAGCCGCTATTATTATTCTTCATATCACGCTGATTTTCGACCGCGTGGTCTGGGGGGATGAGGCATTTTCAGCCAATATTATCCGGGGAACGAATTATGCGGGGATTTTTGAGCGGGTGTATTATCTGGAGAATCATCCGCCGCTTTATTATTATGTTCTTCGCATTTTTGCGGATTTATTCGGATATAAAATACCGGTCTATCATCTGGTATCCGTGCTTTGTTTTACGGGGGCAGCCGCTTTAGCGCTTACCGGAATCCGGAAAAAACTCGGCGCCCTGCCGGTGGCATTTTTCCTGGTATTTGCAGGTCTTTCCTCCACCTGCTCGGAATATGTCCAGGAAATCCGGATGTATGAACTGTGCTTCTTTTTACTGACGGTCTGCGTTTTTTGTACGATGCATATTCTGACGGATTACCGGAAGAAGTGGCCGTGGATTGTATATGTAATCTGTGGTGTTCTGGCTTCGTATTCACATTATTATGCTCTTGTGACAGCCGGAATTCTGCTTTTTATTACGTCCCTTGCGGTCTTTATCCGCGAAAAAGGAAAAACCTGGCTTTACGGAGTCGTCTCCATTGTTTCGTTTCTTCTTCTGTACGGACCGTGGATTTCCGTTATGATTCGCCAGATGGGCTATGTGAAGGGAAGCTGGTGGATGGATACACCGGAATCACTCGACAAGGTCATTCTGTATGTTTTCGGTGGCGATTATACGAAATTCGTTTTTATTCCGCTTTTCTGTCTTTTCTTTATACTTGCTGTTTTAATCGAACTTGGCATCATAAAACACCGTGGAGAAAATCCCGCAAAAATCGCGTTCGGGAAACCGTCCTTTAAGCACATTTCCGACAAGGGCCGCATGATGACGGTGCTTTTTGCATCCGCTGCGCTGGTGGTAATTTTTGCCTATGTCATCTGTGCCGTATATAAGCCGATTCTGGCCGTAAGATATATGTATAATATCATTCCGCTTCTCTTAGGTTCTTTTATGGTCAGTGTAAAAATCATTCTGGATTATGTAAGACCGATGGGAAAAGTCGGAATCATCGGGCTTGCCGTTATCATTCTTTCCGGATTTGTCCTTCTCGGAGCGACGCTTCTTGATTTTAAGTATTACCGCAGTGTCTCGAAAACGGAAGCGTTTATGACGGAGCAGACCCTGGGCATGATTGGGACACCGGGAGAGAATACCGTGTTTACATCGCTCGGCGTACAGCATTTATCCTGGACGGTGCTTCAGTACTACTATCCGGATTCGGAAGTCTATAATTTAAATCCGGCGGCGATTACGGATCCTTATGATGAGATGTGGGCATTTATGGCGGATTTTTTAAGCGATGAGGAAATCGAGGAGATGGACAAGCGCGGATATGACATGGTGGTATATCCGGAGACAAGACTCGGCAAGTATGTAAGTCATTTGTACCATTTTGTGAAAAGACCGGAATAATTGCCGGGAATCAAAGCAGAAGCGATAATCGAGAGAAAAGCGGAGACTGGTGAGGAATCGGAAACCCGTATAAAAAGGAGGATGCCCGAACGTATTAAAACATTCGGGCATTCAATCTGAAAAAGTTATTTGAAATATCACAATTGTTTTGTTATCCACTTAAGAAGGAGGAATGCTTCTTATGGTTATTATAATATCTTGCGAATATAAACAAACAATGATTTTCAAGTCAACAATCTGTAAATTGTTTATGAACAAACTATGAACATGTAGTATTCAATACTACATCTTGTTAGTTCATGCAAAAACCGCACCAAACGAACGGTTCCGTGAAATAAAACCGATTAAGAAAAAAGGGGAGAAGGGAAGGCTGCTTATCCATTACGCCGAATGATTTTGGGTGCCTTTTGCATTGTCCCAATCGGGAATGATTTTATTCCAAACAGAAACAGTTGCGTTGTATGTGTTGACCTGTTAGAAATGTCTAACTATAATTCGATTTGGTAAATAAAAAAACAAATTTACCATCGGGGGTTGACAGAGTTCAAAAAGATATATATGATAAAACGCAACTGAGGGAGTAGGACGCCTGCAAGAAAAATAAAACCTGATTGCAGGAAACAGATCGTCATCCCGGCAGAATCCTGCCTGGTCTGTTTTTAAAAGTGCGAGACTCATGTGTAGCTTTTTGGCATACATGGTGTCCGATTATACGTAAGTGATTTCAACCGTTATGCCAAAGAGGCGTAGCGGTTTTCATTTTATGTGGTAAGTCTGTCGGAAAGGTGACAGACACCGGAAGAAAAGGAGGAGCACTTATGTCAGAGCAGGAAAGAAAATTTTTGGAAATCGTGGAGCTTAGGAAAGGATTCGGAAGCGGAGATACCAGACAGGAAGTTCTTCGCGGAATGAATTTCACGGTGGCGAAAGGAGAGTTCTGTGTACTCTTAGGACCGTCCGGAAGCGGCAAATCCACACTTCTTAACATCATCGGAGGAATCGACAGTCCCGATTCCGGCTACATTTCCATAAACGGCGACAAGCTTGAGGAAATGGGCGAAAAAGGGCTGACACTCTATCGCAGAAAACATCTCGGTTACGTCTTTCAGATGTACAACTTAATTCCCAATTTAAATGTGAAAGAGAATATCGAAGTCGGTGCATATTTATCCGACAATCCGCTGGAAATCGACGAACTTCTTAAAACACTCGGGCTTTTCGAGCATCGTTACAAACTGCCCAACCAGCTCTCCGGCGGCCAGCAGCAGAGAGTTTCCATCGGACGTGCCATCGTCAAAAATCCCGACATTTTACTTTGCGACGAACCGACGGGTGCACTTGATTACAACACTTCGAAGGAAATTTTAAAACTCATCGAAGAGGTGAACGAAAAATACGGCAATACCGTCATCATGGTAACGCATAACGAAGCCATCCGCTACATGGCGGATCATGTTGTTAAACTTCGTGACGGAGTGGTACGTCATAACGACATCAATACTGCGAAAGTATCCGCAATGGATCTTGACTGGTAGGGGGTGAGCGTATGAAAAAGAAAAAGATCAAAAATCCTCTGGTTAAGAGGGTTCCCAGAGAATTGCTTGGAGAA
>OMRN01000287.1 GCA_900313265.1 uncultured Lachnospiraceae bacterium
CATCCGCTTTCGGTTCCGTCTCCGGTCCGGTTTTTCCGGTCCCGCCTTCCGGATTCTGTACGACTAAATTCACATCTTCCAGTCCGGAAAGGTTGATGTTGCGGTTAACCTTTGCTTCATAAGATTCGGCGTTGATAATCGATGCCATATCGATTCCGGTCGCTTCCTTCATGCTTTCAAAAACCTTGGCCATGACAACCGGAACGTTTCCTGCCACCTGTTCCACACCGCCGGATCCGCCTTCCGCGCCGCCGATAATTGTAATCTTATCGATCTGGGTAAGAGGCTCGGCCACTTTTGCGGCAATATCGGGAAGAACCTTGATCATCATTTCGGCAATGGCAGCCTTATTGTATTTCGCATACGCTTCGGCTTTCTTCTCCATCGCTTCCGCTTCCGCAAGACCCTTTGCGGCAATGGCAGCCGCTTCCGCTTCACCTACGGCACGAATACCGGCCGCTTCCTGTTCTTTGGCGAAACGATCGGCTTCCGCCTGTGCTTTTCTGGCTTCTGCCTGACGGGTAGCTTCAAACTGTTTTGCTTCGGCTTCTTTCTGACGCTCATACAGTACGGCGTCCGCTTTCTGCTGTGCGGCATAACGGTCTGCTTCTGCCTGTTTCTTTACTTCCGCTTCGAGAGCCTGCTCTTTTACGGCTACCGCTTTCTGTTTTAATTCAATCTCACGTTCCTGACGGGCGATATCCGCATTGGCGGTTGTAATCTCGATGGTT
The DNA here is from genome assembly GCA_900313265.1 of uncultured Lachnospiraceae bacterium. Lineage (GTDB taxonomy): Bacteria > Bacillota > Clostridia > Lachnospirales > Lachnospiraceae > UBA3766. The sequence goes on from OMRN01000287.1 coordinate 732, forward strand.
TTACGCTGCTCTTCTTTCTGGATCTCATACGCTGCGTCCGCCATAGCCTTCTTGGTATCCGCATCCATCTGCAGTTCGCTTCTCTTAATTGCCAGTTCGTTCTGTTTCTTTGCAATCTCGGTCTGCGCCGCTACATTGGCGTCATTGGATTCCTTGTCGGCATTGGCCTGAGCCACCTTGATGTCTCTTTCGCTTTCCGCTCTGGCGATGGCTGCGGCCTTTTTGATTTTTACGATATTGTCGATACCGAGGTTCTCGATTACTTCATTCCCGTCCACAAAATTCTGAACGTTGAAGGAAATGATATCAAGTCCCATGGCCGCTAAGTCCGGCTCTGCGTTTTCTTTTACCAGATTCGCGAATTTCTGACGGTCGGAAACCATCTCTTCGAGTTTCATCTTACCGACGATCTCACGCACGTTACCTTCAAGCACTTCTCTTGCCACACTTGCGATGTATTCCGTCGGGCGGTTTAAGAAGTTTTCCGCTGCCAGGTGCAGTTTATCCGGTTCGGATGAAATCTTTACGTTTACCGTTGCATCTACATTGATATTGATGTAATCCGCGGTGGGTACCGCATTGCTTGTTTTTACATCAATCGGAATCAGTCTTAAGTTTAACTTATCCAGTCTTTCGAAAAACGGAACGCGAATGGTTGCTTTTCCTATTGCGAACCTTGCTTTCTTTCGCATACCGGAGATGATGTACGCCATGTCGGGCGGCGCTTTTACGTAGCCAATCATAAAGAATACGGCCAGAACAATAACTACAATTATAACTCCGATAATTAATTTAAACGGCATATGTTTTCCCCTCCTTTTTGCAATCACGCAATATGCTGTTTACCTGTTAGCAAATACTATATCATTCCTTTTTAAAAAAGGAATAGACAATCGCTGTAAAACCGAATCATCTATTCCTCATAAAGTGCAAATATTCTTAACTGCTTAATAAATATCCGTTCGGTGTTTACTTCTTATTCTTCTTCATATTCCAGAGTTTTCTCACCGCAAAAATCGCAAGCGCAATCGAGAACAGAATGCCGAATACAGCGATTAGCGGAACATCTCCGGCAACCTTCGGTTCCATATCCGTCATGCAGAGGATACAGGATCCGAGGAATAGAACGCAGGCAAATACGGAAAGAATCGTGTACCGGCAGAATTCGCCGATTAAATCAAGTGGGCCGTCCAAACCGGTCACTTCCATATTGACCTTCATCTTGCCTTTGTTTAAAAGTCCTAAGGAATCCGAGATTAACGCCGGAATCTTAATGGACTTGCCGCCGATATCAATCAGTTCTTTTCCGGTCTTGATAAGAGTATCTTTTAAGTTGAATTTCTCCTTCATTCTGGCCGTCATCTTGCTTGAGAGAATATCCAGAAGATTTAACTGCGGACAGATATCTTCGATTACACCTTCGATGGTGATAATTGAACGGAAAAGCATGGTAAACCGGCCCGGAAGTTCGATGGAATGCGTATCCATTAAGCCTGTCAGTTCATCAAAAAGCGTCGTCATATCCAGATCGCTGACACCGGTGACATTCGCATATTTTGAGAACATCATTACCGCATCATCCTGCAGCTTGTCAAGGTTCGTCTTTTCGGTTGTTGCACCGAGTCCGACAATACATTTTACCAGTTTGTCCCCGTCCGCCGTAATGCAGGCAATAACCAGATCCTGGATAAAATCAATATCGCTGGGAGAAAGACGTCCAATCATACCGAAGTCAATCCAGTAAGGCTTGCCGTCCGCAACCATGATATTGCCCTGGTGAGGATCCGCATGGAAAACACCGACATCAAGAATCTGATGTGCATAGTTTTCAATGAGAACTTTACCGATTTCATTCAGATCCACACCCTGCTCGATTAAATAATCCTTCTTTGCCAGGGATACACCGTTTACGAATGTCATTGTAAACAGTCTCGGAGTCGTCAGTTCCTCAATAACCGTAGGACAGGAAATCTTCTCTTCGTCTTCAATACAGTTCTCTTTAAAGAACTTGGTCATTTCGGCTTCCACCGTGAAATCGAGTTCGTCTGCGGTTACTTTTTCGAATTCTTCAATGGTGGAGAGCAAATCAAGAGATTTGTTGCCGCCGTCATCTAAGAATACGTTTGCCAGTCCGCCGAGTTTGCGCAGAAGTTCGAAATCCTTCGCCATCATATCGGCAATTAAGGGTCTTTGAACCTTTACTACTACCGGCGTTCCGTCCTTTAAAACCGCATAATGAACCTGACCGACGGAAGCGGAACCGATTGGTTTGTCTTTAAACTCGCTGAAAAGTTCATCGATTTTCTTACCCGTTTCCTGCTCAACTACCGCTCTTGCCACTTCCGAATCCAGAGGCTTTACGGTTGAACGTAGTTTTTCCAGTTCCTTACAGAACGATTCGGGAAGAATATCCACACGGGAGGACATAATCTGACCGATTTTAACATAGGTCGGTCCCAGATCTTCGAGTGTTGTACGGAGTTCTTCGGG
>OMRN01000200.1 GCA_900313265.1 uncultured Lachnospiraceae bacterium
GTCCGAAGCGGCAGTCTATTTCCGGTCCTTAAATGAACTGAAACCGGACGGAATCCTAATCTCCGATCCCGGTATGTTCCTTCTTGCGAAGGAAAACTGTCCGGATGTGGATCTTCATATTTCCACGCAGGCGAATAATACCAATTACATGACCTATAAGTTCTGGTGGGATTTGGGTGCCACGAGAGTGGTATGTGCCAGAGAACTGTCCCTCGGTGAAATCAAAACCATCCGCGAAAATATCCCGGAACAAATGGAAATCGAGAGTTTCATCCACGGAGCGATGTGTATTTCTTATTCGGGCAGGTGCCTTCTTTCCAATTATTTTACGGGGCGTGATGCCAACAAGGGAGAGTGCACCCATCCCTGTCGATGGAAATATGCGGTGATGGAGGAAACGAGGCCGGGAGAGTATCTGCCGGTTGAAGAAAACGAGCGGGGGACGTATATTTTTAACTCGAAGGACCTTTGCATGTTAGAGCACATTCCGGAACTGATCGATGCGGGAATTGACTCGTTTAAAATCGAAGGCCGGATGAAAACGGCGCTGTATGTGGCAACGGTGGCCAGAACCTACCGGAGAGCCATAGACGATTATTTTAAGGATCCGGCTTTATATGAAAGCAATATGGAGTATTACCGCAGCGAAATCCGCAAATGTACCTATCGCGAATTTTCGACCGGTTTTTATTTCGGCAAGCCGACCTATGAGAATCAGATTTACGATGCCAATACCTATGCAAGCGAAGCGGTTTATCTGGGAACGGTGGAAGAAATCGATGAAAGAGGCTTTGCCGTGATTACGCAGAAGAATAAATTCTGCACCGGAGACGTCATCGAAATCATGAAGGTTAACGGAGACAACGAACAGACAGAGGTGATCCGTATTCTCGACGGGGAGGGCAATGAAAAACCGAGTGCGCCCCATCCGCAGGAAAAACTGTATCTGCATTTAAGTGTACTTCCGGAGCCCGGAGATTTACTGCGGGTACCCGGTACCAGATAAGGGATAAAAGCAAAGTATAAAGGATAAAAACATGATGGAAAAAATTAACATTGAAGAGATTTTCGGAGAAAATGTATTTACACGCGCAATGATGGAACAGTACCTTCCGAAGGAAGCGTATGCCGAGGTGATTCATGTCATGGAGCATGGCGGAGAATTATCGCTTGAAACGGCAAATGTCGTTGCACAGGGAATGAAAAACTGGGCGGTGGAAAAAGGTGCCACTCATTATACGCACTGGTTTCAGCCGTTAACCGGTTTTACGGCGGAGAAACATGATTCCTTCATTACCCATCCGGATGAAAACGGAAAAATGATGATGGAATTCTCCGGAAAAGAATTAATCAAGGGAGAATCGGACGGTTCGAGTTTTCCTTCCGGCGGACTTCGCGCAACCTTTGAAGCCAGAGGATATACGGCATGGGATATTACGTCTCCGGCTTTTGTACGTGAAGACGCAACCGGAACGATTCTTTGCATCCCAACCGCATTCTGCTCCTACAAAGGCGAGGCGCTTGATAAGAAAACGCCTCTTCTACGTTCCAATCAGGCCATTGACAAGCAGGCACTTCGTATCGTGCGTCTTTTCGGAGACGAAAAGTCATCGAAGGTTATCCCTTCCGTCGGCGCGGAACAGGAGTATTTCTTAATTGACCGTGAAAAATATTTAAAACGTTACGATCTGGTTTATTCCGGACGTACGCTTTTCGGCGCAAGCGCACCGAAAGGCCAGGAAATGAGCGATCACTATTACGGAAGCATCCGCGAGAGAATCGGCTCCTTCATGAAGGATGTGAATATTGAGCTTTGGAAACTCGGTGTTACCGCCAAAACACAGCATAACGAGGTTGCGCCCGCACAGCACGAACTGGCACCGATTTACGAGTCGGCCAATGTTGCGGTCGATCACAACCAGTTAATTATGGAGACCATGCGAAAGGTGGCCGAACGTCACGGATTAACCTGTCTGCTTCACGAAAAACCTTTTGCCGGAATCAACGGAAGCGGAAAACACAACAACTGGTCGCTGACTACCGATACCGGAGTGAATATGCTCGATCCCGGGGATACCCCGAATGCAAATATCCAGTTTCTGCTGGTACTTGCGTGCATTATAAAAGCAGTGGACGAGCATGCGGATCTTCTTCGCCAGAGTGCATCCGATGTCGGAAACGATCTTCGTCTCGGTGCGGATGAGGCGCCTCCCGCGATTGTTTCGATTTTTCTCGGGGACCAGCTTGATGATGTGGTAAGGCAGCTTGTGGAAACCGGAGAGGCCAAGCATTTAATTAACAGCGAAGTTCTGGCAACCGGTGTGGATACGCTTCCCGATTTGTTAATCGATCCGACGGACAGGAACCGTACTTCTCCGTTTGCTTTTACCGGAAACAAATTTGAATTCCGTATGGTGGGAAGTGCCGATTCCATCGGTGATCCCAATGTTATTTTAAATACAATTGTTGCCGAAAGCTTCTGCGAAGCGGCGGATTTACTGGAAGAGGCCGCAAAGAACGGGAATTTCGATCTGGCCTGCCATGATTTGATCAAGAAATATTTAGGAGAGCACCAGCGAATCATTTTTAACGGAAACGGTTATGCCCCGGAATGGGTGAAAGAAGCCGAAAGAAGAGGACTTCCGAACCTGCCGACCATGCTTGATGCCATAGAAACGCTGACAACGGACAAGGCGGTAAAACTTTTTGAAAAGTTCGGAATCTATACAAAGGCGGAACTGGAATCCCGGAAGGAAGTTTTATACGAAACCTATTCCAAGACATTAAACATTGAGGCAAACTGCATGGTTGAGATGGCTTCGAAGCAGATTATTCCCGCAGGATTCCTTTACATGAAGGATCTGGCGGGTGCCGTAAAACTTGCCAACAATGTCGGGGTATCCGACCGGGCGGCAAGAAATATCTTAAAAGAGGTTACGGAGCTTTTAGAGGACCTGGAAGATGCACTCGAAGCATTGAAAAAATCCCTGGCCGAAGCACAGGCCATCAAGGGCAATAAAGAAAAAGCCTTTGCTTACCGTGACAGCGTCAAGGTCTGCATGGACAACCTCCGCCGGCCGGCCGACCGCTTGGAGAGCATTACCGACAAGAGCATCTGGCCGTTCCCGACCTACGAGGACTTACTGTTCGAAGTATAAAATTTCACAAGGTATACTTTTCCGAATCCCGCATATTGGCTCGCATCGCACTTGGCAATACTTCGACGGGAATCGGTTGTGTTTGCAACTTAAAGCCTGTTTCGAATGAGGACGTATACGTTGTTGCAAACTACATACTCATCCCTTACGAAGTTTGCCAATCGCTTGCTCGAGCAA
>OMRN01000002.1 GCA_900313265.1 uncultured Lachnospiraceae bacterium
AACAACCGCTTCGGAAAAAACGGAATCCGTGTCAACATCGTTTCGGACGAATTGAGGGTCAAGGGAAAACTGGATTTCTCGAATTTTACGCCGATTAAGTATGACATTATGGGACCGTTTGCGCTGGTTCCGTTTATGGAATGCAGACACTATGTAATGAGCATGCAGCATACCGTAAACGGCATGCTGTACGTGAATGAGCGCCGCTATGTTTTCGAGGATGCGTTCGGATACTGGGAAGGAGACGGCGGAAATTCGTTTCCGAAAGAATATCTCTGGACACAGACGGCCTTTGACGGCGGATCGCTCATGCTTTCCGTTGCGGAGATTCCCGCAGGACCTGCGAATTTCACGGGAATCATCGGCATCATTATGTATGAAGGCAAAGAGTACCGTCTGGCGACGTATTCCGGGGCCAAAATCAAAGAATTGTCGAACCGCAAGGTTCACATCGTTCAGGGAAATTTAAGTTTCGAGGCGAAACTGATGCAGGCCGACGCGAAAGAACTTCCCGCACCTGTTGACGGAGAAATGCAGCGTACCATTCACGAAAGTCTCGAATGCGTGGCTGCTTACCGGTTTAAAATCGACGGCGAAACAGTGATTGCCCTGAAGACAAACCGGGCATCGTTTGAATATGAATACCAAAGATAACTTTCAGGGTGCCTGTCACTTTTAGGCAAAAAGTGCCAGGCACTTTTGCGTCAAAAGTGACAGGCACCCGATTACCATTCCTTGCGGATTTTTTCAAAGTCCACGCTTTTTAATGTCTTAATCATGGTCAGAATAATAATTGCATTGAAAATCAGCTGGAAGATATAAAAAACAACAGCAGCCCAGCCCATGTTAATGCTTATTCCGTTAAATTCCATTTCTTTGTTCATAACGTAATTCACCTCCGCGCCGCCTGCGGAAAAAATGGTATCCGAAAGCGTAGAGATAATATCCATAAGCGCATGAATAATGGCGCAGGCCCAGATGTTACCGGTTTTCCAGTAAATAATTAAAAATATAAATCCGCCCATTGCAGTGGTAATTGTTTTTAACGCAGCCTGTGCAAAATCGAGGGGTGAGCCGATTTCGGTACCGAGGATATGAACCACACCGAATACGAAGCTGGAAATCAGTGCGATTGCCACAAAGACCCCTTTCTTATCACGGAAGGTATAAAGGATGGCATCGTGTACCAGGGCACGGAAACACATTTCCTCAAAAATTCCCACAAAGATTAATTCAACGAGCATAATGAGAAGGGTGAGGGGCCATTTATCCACAAGAGAATCATGAGCGGAAAAATGTTTCACAAAGTTGCTGATCATGGGAAAAAACGGAAAAATCAGAATGGGCAGCCCCCTTAAAACGCCATATCCGGTTTTGTTACCGGTCCGTTCAAAAACTTTATTTCCCGAAATCAGTGCGACAAATGCCATGGCGGCAAAGGCCAGAATGATACGAAGCATCATTCCCGCAAACCCGATGGTCCGGCCGGTGTCAATGCCTCTGGTTGCGACGGTCAGTAAGGCTACGCCGACGATTCCCGTAAGCAGCGGCATTTTTCTGAAGAGATCATAAATTTTTTTCATGAATGTTTCCCCCTTTTGTCAGTTGAAGTTGTATGTGCCGTTTTTGTTTCTTTCGATTTTTTATGAAATATAAAGTATGTAATCACCACGCCAAGCGCCAGCCCCATGCTGTCGATGATGACATCTTTCACGGAGCCGTAGCGGCCGGGGACGAAGGTCTGGTGATATTCGTCGGTGGCGGCATACAGCACACCGAAGCCCCAGGATGAAAGCGAAATCCACCATTTGGTGCCGAAATATGCATTCGCAGTCAGGCCAAGGCTTAAACCGAATACGGTATATTCCGTAAAATGTGCGACTTTTCTAACCAGATAGGAAATCAGTTCCAGATTGGTAACCTTAATGTGCGTTTTGTTCATGATGTCAGTGATGATTTCCACAATCAGGTCGCTTTCTTTCGCGGACTGTTCGTCCGGCATCGCAGACTGAACAAAAATAAACACCATAACCAGAACCGTTATGACGGTGAAAATAATCCGGAGAGTGTTTTTTTTCTTTAATTCGCTGTTGTTTTCCATGTGTTTATTCAGTATTGTTATTTTCGCAGGATGGAACACCGTAACTTTGGTTATGGTCGAGCGCCCGCGTTGTGTTTTGATATAGCTTTTTACAGTCGAATTATTATTATGAGCGATAATGAATTGAAAATCAAGAATGACATGCAGGCATGCCAAATACAGCCCAAATTAAACCGTTGGTTCAATGACAAATCATAGATTTAGAGTTAAACTTATTTACACGCAACACAACACGGAATAATTTAAAGCCAATACAGGCACGAAAAAAGAACCGATTCAGGTCATTTATAATCGCCCATCCGGGCAACACAAAATAAGCCGAAACAGGCATTTCTAATTTGCACAAATTGCAGGAAAAATCCACTTGACGCAGTATAAGGATAATGGTATTATCACATATTACAGCGGCGGGAAAGGCGCCGGCTTTAAAGATGCTTGTAAACCCTGAAACCGCGTATTCGCGTATCGAATACAAAGGAGTGAGCATTGAAAAACTACAGAAGAGAATATGATCTCGAAACCATCGGCAGAAACTTACGAAGACTGCGTAAGGCGAAGAACCTTACCGTCGACGAGGTTCGTGAGTACTTACGGCTCGGTTCCGTACAGGCCGTGTACAAGTACGAGCGGGGATTAAGTTACCCCCAGGCGGACACCATGTTCGCCCTTATGGAACTTTACGAGGCAAACTTATATGACATCATCGGAAATCCCGAAGGTGTTGCAGATATGGAGGAGGACGAAAAGTCCTCCTCTTCTGTTGTATGTGCGGGCCTGCGAAAGGATATTTGCAGATTATCTGCCGCATAACTTAAAAATGTGTCATTTTGAAACATGTTTCAAAAATACTGATTTTATGCGGCATCGGAGTGCGGTTAGTGAGTAGTTACTTACTGAAAACCGCATAAAATCGCGAAAAAACGCCCTTTTAATGGGCATTTTTTCTTGTAAATTGGACATTTCTGTGGTAACATAATCTAGTATTACTCTATGATATGTTAACATGCTCTAATTGCAGACAGCGGCGGAGCGTGCTTTTCGTGTCACTAAAATGCGAAAAATGGAGCCACGGAATGGACGAAACGGTTGTAAATGATAATCGAATAACGGTGGATCCGAATGACGATATCGAAACGAGGACAAAAGTCGGCGGGCTTCGTGCGGTGGAAATGCAGTATCGCATTATCCGCGAATTTGAGTCCGGTGAAACGGCATTCCTCCAGTCCAAGACGAGACTTAACACACCGGGCCTCGGAACGATGGTGCCGGAAACATTCCGGAGTGTGGCGGAACTGAGTAACCAGTGCCTGACGCTTTTTGAATTCGAATTGCTGCAGGCAACCGAAGCCGTCAAAAATTTAAGAGAGCGGGATTACTATTTCCGCTGGCTTTCGGTATACATGCCGCTTCGTTTCTTATCGAGCAAGGGTGCACAGCAGAAGCTGATGAATTACATGGACGATACCGGAACGGATACCAACCGTATCTGCTTCGAACTGTCACCCGCCGTGCTTGTGGAAGGAAATTCCAGACACAGCATGATGATTGAGCAGCTTCGTAACCGTGGTTTTCATTTCATGATTCCGGAGTTCGGAGGAGCGAATTCACCGCTGATGCGGCTGGCATATTTCCCGGTGGATTTCGTAATGATGAGCCAGGAAATCAACGGCTATTTAAACAAGGGAGACCGTTCCTTATCCGCAGTCGGATCGGTTGTGGATTTTATCGACGGAATGGGTGCCGTGGCAATTGCGGACGGCGTATCGAGTGCCGAGCAGGCGGAGCTTTTATATCAGGCCGAGTGCAAGTACGGAGCCGGATCGCTTGCCGGAAAATATATGGCGGAACGTTATCTTCGCAACAAGAAAAAGGGCGGAGATGACGACGAGTAAAGAAAGAAGGACACTATATTGGCAAAGAAGAACAAAGAGGCGGAAGCCGAGCAGACCAACGAAAGCGGTCAGCCGGTAAAATCCCCGGAAGAAAGAGAACGGAATATTCTTAAACTTCGAAGAACTGCCAAAGAAGTGAAAATGAGCGCGATTATCATTCGTGTTATTGCGATGCTGATCGGACTTTTGGTGGCAATTCTCGCGGTAGCTTATGCCATTTCCTATTTCTACGACAAATTCGGAAGTTTCACGGTTAAAGTCAACAAATATGATATGGCCAAGCAGGGATTATGTCTTTCGGAAACTTCGGAATACGAGAGAACAATTTCCCAGTTAAATGCCGGAATCGTATATGACATGACCAACATCAGCGGAAACGATATTCCTCCGAATGTGGATATGGTTAACGGAAGCCATAATGGAGAGAATTACATTGCGTATACGTTTTATCTGATTAACAGCGGTGACGATACTCTTTCCTACGAAGGGGAAATGAATATCGAGAACGTGACGAAGGGCGTGGATGAAGCCATACGTGTGGCGATTTACCAAAACGGGGTAAAAACCGTATACGGAAAAACTAAATCCAGCGGTGGGGGAAAGGAACGTGATTGCGATGAGGAATTTCTGGCATCAACCGTCGTTATGCGGACCAGAAAAGAAGGATTCAAACCGAAAGACCGAGA
>OMRN01000201.1 GCA_900313265.1 uncultured Lachnospiraceae bacterium
TATTCTTAATTTCATAAAGGCCGGCAATCAGCACGGCCGCCAGGGCAATATAGAAAACACCGACGATTCCGTTTATCCACGGAAGATCGTAATAGGATGTAATTCCGCACGCATAGGTTAAAAACGGGCGGCCGGAAGAAATCATGTCCTGGGAAGAATAGATATTCCAGAACGAATCATATACCGGAAGAAACTTTACCATCGCCGGCATATGACAGATTATCCCGGTGATAAGCGCACCGAAAAAGGCCGCGGCATGCTGCGGTTTAATCTTCTCTTTTATGAAGTTTCCGTATCGTTCCGAATAACCCACGTCAAAGAACCTCCAAAATAATATATTATCATCGTACTTGAATAAAAACAATGGAATTCTTATAATGGAAACGGTATTAAAATCTTACGAAAAAGCCGTACGAAGGCTTAAAATGAAACATGAAGAAAATCCTTTCTCCCGTAATAACGGGACTTTTAAGTACATATGCGCTTTTCATTCCCTTTCATCCTCCCGTTTTCCGGGCGTATTTCGGGGAATTTACCGACTATTTTACCGCCTCCGTATATGAGATTCTGGGTTCCTACAGTTTCTCCTTCGTTTTGGTATGGATTCTTTTATCCGTCGCTTTCTTTCTTCTTTCAAAGCGCGGTTATTCTTTTTTTGCCGTTAGCAGGAATGACGGGCGCAAATCCATGCCCTTCCTTTTGCTTTCCCTGTTTTTCGCTTTTACTTTTACCGTCGGAAGAATTTTTACCGCCATGGAAGACAATTTAACTTCCTGGTTTGGGATCGCCAATCTGGTTAAGGCCGTCCTCGTGTTTGCGGGATTTGCTCTTTTTATCCGTCCCGTTCTTTGCCTGTTATCCGATCTGTACGCGCATGCGAAGGTTTGTGTCGAAAATGCAGATGCCAAAAATTTCTGGCAGACAAAACCGTTTTTCAAAAGTTTCGGCATCCTGTGCGTTTTTTATTTTCCTTTCCTGGTTTTATCCTTCCCGGGGAATCTCTGCTATGACAGCATCGGCCAGATTAACCAGGTATTAACCGGAAGTTTCAGCGCACATCACCCGCTCGTCAATACGCTGTTTATGGGCGGCATTGTTTATATCGGGGAAAAGCTTCTTCATTCTCCCGAAGCCGGGCTGTTTGTCTACTGTCTGATCCAGACGGCCATGCTTCTCGGTGCCTTTGCCGCATCGATTGCGTTTTTGGCCGGAAAGAAAGTGAAAGACTCCGTTTTGTGGGGCCTTTTAGCGGTTTACTGCCTCACCCCGATTTATACCAATCTTGCCACTACGGCATTAAAAGACGTACCGTACGCCGCTTTTTTCCTGCTTTACTTAATCCTGTACAGCGAAATGCTTCTTCATCCACGCCTTCTTTCCAATGTTCGGTTCCACATCGTTTTCGTTCTTACCGAGCTTGGTGTGATTTTCATGAGGAATAACGGACTGTACGTCATTCTTCTTTCCGGCATCGGTGCCTTTGTTTATCTGCTGATTTCCTCTTTACGGGGGAAGCGGGAAACCACCGGTACCCTGTTGAAAGCTCTCGGCGCTTTCTTCTTGGAAAGTGTCCTCGTATCACAGATTCTTCTTCTGATTTTAACTTCCGTTCTCGCAGCGGAGAAAGGAAGCCGCAGGGAAATGCTTTCCCTTCCTTTCCAGCAGACGGCCTATTATCTTTCGGTATCCGGCGATAAAGTATCCGCCGGCGAACTTTCCGCTATCGAAAAAGTATTGGGAGACGCTCCCACCATTGTCGAAAACTACGATAAAACCATTGCCGACCCTGTAAAAGCACTCTATAAGGAAGAGGCATCCGCCTCCGATTTGCTTTCCTACGCAGGGGCATGGTTCATCGGCGGGATAAAGCATCCCCTCCTTTATGCAAAAGCATTTCTCATTCATACCTACGGATGGTATTCCCCCGTCGTATCGAATGAAATCCGCTACGAAACGGATTATGACGGCATAAGAAGCGGCATGCTTTTCGGCGGTGCGGACAAAGTAATGATTTTTCTGTATCGGTTTACCGGACGCTTTGCACCGCTTGCTTTGCTTGAAAA
>OMRN01000202.1 GCA_900313265.1 uncultured Lachnospiraceae bacterium
CACATGCTCAAGGGAAGGACGAATGGTCTTAAACCGTTTCTTTACTGAATCGGGTTTCCTGCATTCGTTTAAAATATCCTCAATCAAAGCGGACTCGATATCCGGATAATCTTCGTGGAATAATTCCGCAAATTCAGCAACAATGTCTTCATCTACGAACTTGCTTACAATCTTATCAAAAGCTTTTTCATCCACCATTAAAAGGTATTTCTTATCGGATGTACTGATCTCGTATACGGCATAATTGTCATATGCCATGGAAATAACCGGTATTAATCCTCCAAGTACGGCTTTAAAGAAATCGCCTTTCGCCGATTCGTATACTTTATTCTCTAAAACAAGAACAATCGGAACTTTCTTGGTGAAACGATTCGTTGAATCCAGTCCGGTAATCTTTACATATCTCTTCCTGCGTTCCCCGGAATCATCTTTCTTTCTGGCTCTCGGAGCGGTATTCGGAGCATCGATTACTTCCGAAGGAGGACAATAATCAAAATCTTTCGTCTTTCCTTCCGCTGACTGCACTTCTTCTTTTCTCTTTTCCAAAACCGAAAGAAGCTCTTTAATCTCTTCTTCACGGTTATCCCACCAGTCCATGGTCCAGATACGGTGCAGGCTCCATCCGAGTCCTCTTAAAATACTCAGTTGGGAAATTTCGCGATCCTTAGTATTATTTAAAGATGCCTTGTAGGTGTCTCCGTCCAGCATAATTCCGAGAAGGTATTCATTTTCATCAAAAGGATTGATAACGGCAATATCGATTTTAAAATTAGAATGCCCGATATTACACTGATAAGCATAACCGTTCTCATCAAGCACCTTGCAGATGGAACTGATAATTCCTTTCGGCTTTGATTCCTCTTCGGTCAGAGAATCCAACGTATAGCCGAGTTCCGCGAATTTTAAGAATGCCTGTAATCCTTCCACGCCCTTGGATGTCGTATTGGAAATCATGCTATACGTCATGGAGGAGAACAGGATAATTTCGTGTTTTGCCCTGGTTATGGCAACATTCAGTCTTCTCCAGCCACCTTCTTTATTGAGAGGTCCGAAATTCGCCGGTCTTCTTCGATCTTCATCCAGTCCGTATGTAACGGAGAACAGAATAATATCTCTTTCATCACCCTGAACATTTTCAAGGTTCCTTACGATCAAGGGTTCCTCACCGTTATTCGCCCATGCATCCAGGGCGGGATCTTTGCGATATTCAATATCCAGTAAAGATTCAATCAGTTTTCGCTGCGTTTCATTGAACGTCACAATACCGATAGAATACTTTCTTAAATTCTCCTCATTAAATCTGCGAAGAACCTCCGTAATAATTGCCTGTGCTTCTTTTTCATTCGTCCGGTCTTTTCCGGATTTGAATACACCGTTAACCGTGCAGAGTTTCACCCTCTTTTCACGGTCATTGACCGAAGGGAAGGTAAGCATTTTGTTTTCGTAATAGTTCTGATTACTGAATGCGATTAAGCTCTCATGTCTGCTTCGGTAATGCCAGCGCAGATGCGTTTCCGGCATTCCGAGAATCAGGCAGTCATCCAGAATGCTGTCGAGGTCTTCGATTTCCACGTTATCTTCATCAAAGGTATCCCCCATAAAGAAGCTTGTCGGAGGCATCTGATTGGGATCACCTACAATAACCGCATTCCTTCCTCTGCTTAAAGATCCGACCGCTTCACAGGTACGAATCTGCGATGCCTCATCAAACATCACGATGTCAAAAAGTTCACTCTCGGGAGAAATAAACTGTGCCACGGACAGAGGACTCATTAAGAAACAAGGACACATTTTTCTCGTAACATTCGGCGCCTTGTCCATAATTGTCCGGATTGACAGACCTCTTCCGTTGCTCGTAATCGCTTTTGTTAAAAACTTAAGCTCAGCCGTTTCTCCGGAATCCCCGTGTCCCGAAGGAAGATTATGGGACAGTTTATAAAGCATTTCCTCTTTGGTCAGTTCAATCAGTTCGTCTTCCAGAATTTTGTATTCACGGATACTTTCATCAAATGTATTTCCGGTAAACTTGTCAAAAACAGGTTCATCGGCTATTACATTCCAGATCAGCGCCTTTAAGAGACATCTCTTATATACAGGAACCACTTTTTCATGTTCCAGACCGGAAGAATATAACTCACAGATATCTTCCAGACCGTTTGAAAGGCATTCTGCCCTGATTTCCTGATAATTCACCCAGTCACGAAGTTTCGAATAATTTTCTTCAATGTCATTAAGGCACTCTTTCTTCCTGCCGATCCAGTCCGTTGCATCTTCCGGCATCGTCATTACAAGCAACTCGGAAATAACCTGTTCGCTCTGAGTAAATGCTTCTCTTCTGTTCAGCAGATCTTTCATGAGAGGAATTGCCGCAGAAAGCATGTTGTTTGCACGAAGTGTCGCTATTTTCGAAGAATAGTTTTCAACAGCCGAAAGCCGGTTCTCCCACTCCTGCTGTTTATCTAAAACATCTTCCATGGTAACACTGTCCGTTACCATTTCCTGAAGACAGGACGGAACCGACTGCTTTACCGATTCGAATTCCTGCAAGAGGCTCTTATACTCCGATATTTCGGCAGACATGGAAGGAATCATGTCCTTTGTAACCGGAAATGTCGTATATGTTCCAAGTTCGGCGGATACGGATGATATCGCTTTCTCCTTGCCGAATATTTTTCGCTCCGCTTCTGCATACTTCGTTACAAAAATATTCAGATCTACGGAAAGAATTTCCTCTTTGTAGCGATTGAAGAATTCCTGCTTCGTAACGGCCAGCTGATCTCTTTTTGCAATATAGGCACTCATAAACTGAACGGCTTCCTCGACAGCATTCGGTTTAAGAAGCCAGGCCGGTATCTCTTCACTTTTTATGACCGCATCGGATAATCCGAACAGATTCAGCCATTCCATTTTTGTCGTCGGATTTGCCTCTCCGATACTCTGTGATACTTCTTCCGCTTTCGTAACAAGATCCTTGCAAGCCTTTTCAAATCCGGCAATTGCATCATCCAGATCCACTTTTAAACTCTTTGAATAAACGGTCAGCCCGACAGAGGAAAACATATGACCCTGGGGATGTCCCATCACTTTTCCTGCTGCAACCAGTCTTTCCAGCAAAGCAACGTTTCTTTCGTATTCCTTAACCGTAATCGAGCCAAGTAACTCTTTATCCGGACGAATATGTTCCGGATACTCCGGAATCATTTCATATTCGTCAATCATTTCCCTGACACTCAGACCGAAATTGCGCTTTTTATGTAATGCGATACCATATTCATTCAAAGCAGCTCTGCGTTCACAGATTTGTGCCATTTTTTCATCATAATCCGTTGACATCGCAAGTACGCGGAAGTTTTCACGAACGCGCTTAAACTGCTCTAAAACTTCAGATTTCTTAATCTTATTTGAATGAATTTCAATACAAAAATCGCCGATACCGATTGAATCCAGACGTTTCTTAACAACATTAAGCGCCGCCGGTTTCTCCGCGACGAACAAAACCGTCTTTCCTCTGGTCAGCGCATTTGCAATCATTGCGGTAATGGTTTGTGATTTACCGGCTCCCGGCGGTCCGTGAAGAACGAAACTCACATCGTTTGCCGCCATGTTAACGGCACGAAGCTGTGAATCATCCACATTTACCGGCAGATACGGCATATCCTTCTGTTCGAAAGACGGCATATAGGTATTCCATTCCACCTCACCGTCCATTAATGCCTGCACTACCTTGCTTCTCCGAAGCATCTCCGGATGTGTGTGGATATCATTCCACATCACAAACGAAGTAAAGGAAAAATTTCCGATATATGCATTTTCCAAAACATCCCAGCTCTGTTTTTTCATAATCGCGGAACGAATCATCGCAAAAATCTTGGCGACGTCCACGCCATGTTCATCCATCGGAGGCGGAATCAGCCCCGGAATCTCCAAGTCAAACTTCTGTTTCAGGAATTCAAGGAGTGTTACATTTACCTGCGTTTCATCATCCACACTTCGGATTACATATCCTTCGCTGGCCGATTTACGGATCATTTCAATCGGAACTAATACAATCGGTGCATAATACGGTTTCGTATGTTCAACCCATCTGAGTTCTCCCAAAACAAGATAAAGCGTATTGGCGCCGCTTTCCGCCATCGCATCTTTGGTTTCCCGATAAATTCTTGCCAGTTCTTTTTCAATTTTTTTATCATCCCAGATGGCATGAAGTCTGCGGTTTTTTGTTTCCTTCCGGATTAACTCGGCATACTCGCCCAGCTGGTTTCTTGTTTCAGGCACTTCAACGGCGTCAATTTTCCGGATTGTCCATTCCTCCGGAATCGAACAAACCTTGTATTCCGCATTTTCAGAAAAGGCATCTTCCATCTCCGCGAGATTGTTGGCAAGCAACGGAATCGCTTTCTTTGAAATGCTGATTAACGGGTTTCTGGTACCCAGATCCAGGAGTTTTCTCTCCCATTGTGTCAGTTTGGTAACTTCTTCTTTCTGAACATTTTCAAAGGAAAAGGTCTGAACATCTTTATCGGACAGTTCGGTCAGTTCCGATTCATCCAATTCTTTATGTTCCACCTCAAAGAAACCGGTATCCCTCTTTTCAAGCGGCATCGGCTTAATATTTCCTTTTCTGGCACGCCGGATATCAAGGACTCCGTCAAAAGAACTGTACTCCGCTACACTTTGCTTGGCGCTGATCATGGCATCATCAAAGCTGGCCGAGTTTCCGGAACACATGGCGGTACTTTCCACCACAACCAGTTCTCCGAGTTCAATTCGCTTTTCCACTTCCGTCGGATCGGGAGTAAATGAATCGGTGAAGTTATTATCAACAAGCCATACTCCCGAGAATATATGACCGTCCACCAACACTAAAACAGGGTTTAATCCCATTTGTTCCAGACATGCGACATAGAGAAGCGACATATCCATACAGTTGCCCATGTGATACGTCATAATTTCGTCCGCAAAGCGAATTTTCTGGCCTTCATGGATAAACCCGGCCGGTGCGGTGGCATATCGGATATTTTTCTTCTGAATGGCCGCATAGGCAGCATTTGCCATTTCAAGCACTCTCTTCGGATCTCCGGTCTGATATCCGGTGATGGATGGATTTCCTGTTTGTCTTTCCAGATAGGTTGACGCATAATAAAGCAGGCTTGAAATAACCGGGTTATTGGGGGTAATAAAGGATGCCAGCAAAACGGAATCATAATCCACTCCCGGCCACTGATTAATCGCCAAAACATTGATTTCTGTTCCGTATCTCGCCAGTTCATCCTCTCCGTATGTAATACATACATAAAGATTGCAGGTCACTTTTTCGGATAATTTCTTTAAAGCGTTCCCGTTAATTTGGAATGTCGGCCCCTTATAGGTATAGGTTTCGTTTGGTGCCAGTGATGCAATATAAAACGGCTCCATATCAAAGAAATAGAAATCCGAATAGCATCTTATTACAAGATGTTTATATTCATTCTCCGTGTTGTTCTTAATGACGATATTATCAACTAAAAGAGTTCCGTTCTGATATAAGGAAAATGCAAAAAGCGGTGCCACGTCAGCAGTCACATTAATGCTGCCGTCATGCTTTTTTATAAAAGGCCAGTTAACGTTGTAGGTTACGTTCACCTTCTCTTCTGTTTTTTCGTTGGTTGGCGTTATCTCAGGTTCAGCCTCAGATTCAATCTCAGTCTCATTTTCTTCATCCGGTTCTATTACAGATTCGTTATCATCTGATATTTCCGGTTCTGAATTTTCTGTCTCTGAATCATCGGACTCCTCTACAACTTCCGGCTCTTCCGGAATTTCCGGCTCTTCATCCGTCGTTTCTACGTTGAAATTCTCATCAACAATAGTTTCACCCTTATTCAGCAACCCGTTTTCATCTGCATACAAAAGCACTGCAGCCATATGCTTGCACTTCTGTCCGGATTTTGACAGCGGGCAGGAACACTCCATTCCGGCAATCTCATCACCGGACGTTTCCACTTTTACGTGAAAATCATCCAGTCCCTTTACATCCGCTGAAATAGAGTTTCCACTCTGCATTATATTCTGAACGGCATTCTTTCTAAGATACTGTTCACTCCCCTTAATTACATTTTCCTGAAACAACGATTTCCATTGCATACTCTGTACCCCGTATTTTTAAATTTGGCTTAATACCAGATATAACTGCTTTGCTTCCTCTTCCGTTAATGTAATACCTTTCCCCATTTTCTCATGGTCCGGTGCCCATTCGCGAATATCATATTTCGGCGAACCACCGTTCCAGGAAATCAGATTCAGTTCTTTTCTCCATCCTTTCGCATTTTCGGAAATCACCCCAATTTCCTCCACGATTTCATACGTAAAATCTGCCATGTTTTCACCCTCTCTTCTATG
>OMRN01000204.1 GCA_900313265.1 uncultured Lachnospiraceae bacterium
ATAAGCTCTTCCCTGCGTTTTTCCTTTATATCATCCGGAATCTGATTCTCCATTTCGGCAGCAGGTGTTCCTTCTTCTTTCGAATACACAAAAACTCCCAGTCGCTCAAAACGAATGTCGGAAACAAAATCCGCAAGTATTTCAAAATCTTCTTCCGTCTCACCCGGAAATCCGGAAATTAAGGTTGTTCGAAGACAGACATCCGGAAGAATGTTTCGAATCATTTTGATTTTACTTTCCAGTTCTTCCTTCGTGGTATGTCTTCCCATCCTCTTTAGCACACTGTTTGAAGCGTGCTGGATCGGAATATCCAGATAATGAAGAATCTTCGGATTCGATGCCATCACACGGATGAGTTCCTCGTCGATTTCTTCGGGATAACAGTACATAATCCGAATCCACTTAAGATCCGGAATTTCGCACAGTTCTTTTAAAAGTCCGGGAAGTGCTTTGTATCCGTAAAGATCGGTTCCGTAAAGCGTTGTTTCCTGCGCTACAAGAATCAATTCCTTTACGCCGGCTGTTTTAACAAGAGCTTCCGCCTGCTTTACCAGATACTCCTTCGGATAGGAACGGTATTTTCCCCTCATCGAAGGAATGGCGCAATAAGTGCAGTGCTTGTCGCATCCCTCGGCGATTTTTAAATACGCATAATAACCGCCGGTTGTAAGAAGCCTCTCCTGCCCCTCATACAGACTGCTGTTAATGTCCGGAAGAATTACTTCCCTGCATCCGTCAAGCGCATGCTTTACGGCATTTACGATTTCAGACGCTGCCATCGTTCCGAGGACCGCATCAATCGCCGGAATTTCTTCTAACAGTTCGTCCGAATAACGCTCGGCAAGACAGCCGCAGACAATAAGCGCCTTTAAACTCCCGGATTCTTTTAAATCCGAAAGGGCAAGAATCGCATCCACGCTCTCCTGCTTGGCATCATGAATAAAACTGCAGGTATTTACCACTGCCGCATCCGCTTCGTTTTCGTCATCGGTAATGCAGAAACCTTCTTTGGAAAGAAGACCCAGCATGACTTCCGAATCCACAAGATTCTTATCACAGCCTAAGGATACAAAGAAAATTTTATTCATCGCCGATTACTTTGATTTTGGACTCCTGAAGTTCCTCAACCGCAATGGATAACGGCTTTCTGTCGCCGGCTTTTACCAAAGGCTCTGCGCCGTCGATAATCTGACGTGCTCTTCTTGATGTAGCCATAACGATTGAATAACGGCTGTTAACAATCGGCTGCTCGCCCTTTTCCACTTCACTGTTTACCACATCCATTAAATCGGAATAGGAAGGATGTAACATCATAACTTAAACTCCTTTCGAAAAGCCCTCAAGCTCTTCCTTTAATTGATTTATAAATGATTCATTACGAAGAGGGGATGCTTTTGCCGCATCAATATAGGAAACGGCTCTTTTTTCGCATTCCTCCAAATCGTCATTTACCAGAAGAAAATCATATTTGTCGACGAATTTTACTTCTTCGCCGGCCCTCGCAAGACGCTTCAGTACGGTTTCCTCATCTTCCGTCCCACGGCCCTCCAAACGGGTTTTCAGTTCCGTAATATCGGGAGGCGTAACAAACATGAGAATGGCAGAAGGATATTTTTCTTTAATCTGAAGCGCGCCCTGCACTTCGATTTCAAGAATCACATCCACGCCCATCTGCATTTTTCCCCAGACATAGGCTTTCGGTGTACCGTAAAAGTTTCCGCAGTAATTCGCATATTCTAACAGTCCGTCTTCACGGATGGTTTCGGTAAACGTATCTTCCGACACAAAGAAATAATCGCGGCCTTCCACTTCACCTTCTCTCGGACTTCTGGTTGTCATGGAAATACTTAAGGCAAAACGGTCATAGTCTTCCAGCATCTTCTTAACCAGCGTCCCTTTGCCTGCTCCGGAAAAACCGGATATTACAATTAACGCACCGTTATTTTGCATGTTATACCCCCAAACTGCCCGTGATTTTATAATCCCGGATTTTCATTCCTTGATGTTATGGTTTCCGGCAGCAGTGCGGACAGAACCACCTGACCGTCTGCCATGATTAATACCGCCTTTGTTTTTCTTCCCTGCGTGGCATCCACTGCCGTTCCGTTTTCCTTTGCATGCTGCACCAGTCTTTTAACCGGGGCCGCTTCCGGTGAAACAATGGCATCCACACGGTCCACATTCACCATGTTTCCGTATCCGATATGAACAAACCGTGCCATGGCATACCTCTTTTTATTCTAAATTCTGAATCTGCTCTCGCACCTTTTCGATATTGGTTTTTAAATCGATAGCCGCATTCGCAATATCCAGATCCGTCGTTTTTGAAAGCGTCGTGTTCGCTTCGCGATTCATTTCCTGTGCAATGAAATCCAGCTTTCTTCCGACTTCCCCACCGGCTTCAAGCGCATCTTTCGTTGCCTGAATGTGACTCTTTAAGCGAACCAGTTCCTCATCCACACAGGATTTGTCCGCAAAAATCGCAACTTCCGTTAAGATGCGGTTTTCGTCAATCTGTGTATCGGAAAGCAGTTCCTCGATTCTCGCACGCATACGGCTTTGATACTCTTCGATAATAATCGGGGATCTCTCGGTAATATAATCCACCGTCTTAAGCATCTCATCGAGTTTGGAAAGAAGATCCGCTTTGAGATTCTCCCCCTCTTTTAATCTGGATTCTGCAAAATTCTCCGTAGCACCTTTTACGGTCACTTCCAGAACTTTCCAAATGGCGTCCTCATCGATTTCGGATTCGTCCGTATCAAAAACCTCCGGATATCTCGAAAGCGTGGATACTCTTGTGTCATTCTCCAAATCGAAGTCCTCGGCAATCTGCTCCAGATACTCCATATACTTTGCGGCAACCGCCTTGTTGTAGCGAATCGTCACGCTCTGTTCTTCGAGTTCCTCAAAGGTGATAAAAACATCCACCTTTCCCCTCTTGATACTGTCCTTTAAAAGCGAACGAACCGATGTTTCAAAGAAACTTAGTCTCTTCGGCATTTTTACGCTTAAATCCAGATAGCGGTGATTCACGGATTTAATTTCAACCGAACATTTGCATTTCTCATCATTGAACTCGTACCGGCCAAAACCGGTCATACTTTTTACCATTCCCGTAACCCCTTTTATGTTTTATTCACTAACCGGGCTATTGCTTTTAATTTCGCCTTGACAGCATAAGCAGATAAAGCCCACACATAGTCCATAGTATTATACATAAAAAGCGTGTTTCCGTCAAGAAAACACGCTTTTGTATTG